>NZ_JBLTJC010000527.1:0-5790 GCF_048158785.1 Streptomyces colwelliae
CCCCTCGCCCTCGCACCCGAATCGGTCCAGTCCCCCGAATTGGCCTTGGCCCGCGGCTCCACACGGCCTCTAGCGTCAAGGCATGCGGATTCGAATCGTCGACGCCTTCACCGACCGTCCCTTCGCCGGCAACCCGGCCGGGGTGCTGCTCCTCGACGCCTTCCCGGCGGACGACCGGCTTCAGAAGATCGCGTCGGAGGTGAATCACGCGGAGACGGCGTTCGCGCACCCGCTGCCCGAAGGCGGGGACGCCGACTGGGCGTTGCGGTGGTTCACGCCGGCGACCGAGGTCGCGATGTGCGGGCACGCGACCCTCGCCACGGCCCATGTGCTGCACACCAGCGGCGCCCACGAGGGAACCGTGCGGTTCGCCACGCGGAGCGGGGTGCTCAGCGCCACGCCCGGGGACGACGGGTCCATCACCCTGGACTTCCCGACCGCCCCGCTCACGCGCGTCGAGATCCCGGACGGTGTCGCCGAGGCTCTGGGCGCCGAACCGCTCTCCGCCTTCGATACCGGACCGAACATCGGCGACCTCGTGGTCGAACTCGCCGACGAGAAGACCGTCGTGGGACTCGCCCCGGACCACAAGGCCCTCGCCGCCCACTCCGAGCGCGGCATCATCGCCACCGCCCGTGCCGAAGACCCCTCCCGGGGCTACGACTTCGTCTCGCGGTGCTTCTTCCCGAACGTCGGGATCGACGAGGACCCGGTCACCGGCAGCGCGCACACGGCCCTGGCTCCCTACTGGTCCGAGCGTCTCGGGGGCACGGTCCTCACCGGGCTACAGGCCTCACCCCGCTCCGGGCGCGTCCGTACCGAACTGCGGGGCGACCGGACCCTGTTGACCGGACGCGCGGTCACGGTCATCGACGGCGAGCTGCTCGCCTGAGCCTAAGGAGACCTGACCCGCCGCCTCAGGAGACCTGACCCGCCGATCCTCAAGAGGCCCGCCCCGCACGCGACTTGCGCGGCCTACGCCGTAGGCAGCCAGCCCACCTTGCCCGCCAGCAGCGCGTAACCGACGAACGCCCCGATGTCGAGCAGGGAATGCGCCACCACCAGGGGACCCACGCGCCCCCAACGCCGGTACAGGTACACGAAGACCACGCCCATCACCATGTTGCCGACGAAGCCGCCGATGCCCTGGTAGAGGTGGTAGCTACCGCGCAGTACGGAACTGGCCACCAGCGCGGTGCCCGGCGTCCAGCCCAACTGACCCAGCCTGCGCAGCAGATAGCCGACGACGATGACCTCTTCGAGGATCGCGTTCTGCATCGCGGAGAGGATCAGGACCGGGTACTTCCACCAGACGTCGGGCAGCGCCTCCGGCACCACCGTGAGGTTGAACCCGAGGCCGCGGGCCGCCAGGTAGAAGGCGATTCCGGTGCTGCCGATGACCGCCGCGATCGCCGCCCCGCGGCCGAGGTCGGGCCAGGGGCGGGTGCGGTCGAAGCCGATCGTGCGCAGGCTCTCGCCCTCCCTCAGGAGGAAGTGCGCGACGAGCGCGACGGGGACGAGCGCCGACGCGATGCCGAACAACTGCCAGGCGAGATCGAGCCACGGACGGCCCGGCGCGGCCGAGGCGTTGAGGGTGGCCGCCTGGTCCTTGAGGCCTCCCGGTTTCGTGACCGATCCGACAAAACTGATCAGGGCGGACACACCACTCGCACCGAGCGAAAGCCCCAGAACGAGCAGCGCCTCGGACCGGAGAATCCGCCGCGTGGGCCGCTCCAGCGGAAAAGTTTCGGCCACCTGCCCTGCCTCCACCTGCACACCTGCCTTCAGTTCGGAAATCCCGCCTCATGCCCATCTTCACCCCGCTAGGGTCTCGAAAGAACTTACGAAGATCGTGCGCGACAGGCCGTTGGGGGGACGGACGCGGTACGGGGCTCACCTCCCCCATGTCTGGCATACGGCCGCACACCGGCACGTGGTTCAACAGGGAGGGGCACCACCGTCATGGGACGTCACAGCTTGCCCGATCAGTACGGGGCGGGCGGCAGCGACCCCCGCCCTCGTGCGCGCCGCCGTACGGTGGCCATCGCCACGGTCCTCGTGCTGACCGTCGCCGGCGGTACCGCCGTGGCCGTGCAGAGCGGGTTGCTCTCCTTCGGTTCCTCCTGCAAGAAGGACGCCGTACGGCTGAAACTCGCCGCCTCCCCCGATATGACTCCCGCCCTGCGCGCGGCGGCCGGAAAGGCCCGTGACGAGGGCGTCACGTCCGACGGGCAGTGTCTGAACATCTCGGTGACCGCCCAGGAGTCGTACAAGTTCGCGGACACGCTCAAAGCGGGCAAGCACCCGGACGTACAGGTGTGGGTGCCCGACTCGGAGCTGTGGGTGAACGAGGTCACGTCGGCCGCCGACGCCGACGCGACGGAGGTGACTCCCGCGGGCAACGTCGCCTCGACACCGGTCGCGGTGGCGATGGTCCCGGCCGCCGCGAAGTCGCTCGGGTGGCCGCAGAAGACGTACAGCTGGCTGGACCTGGCCGGTGCCACCCTCCAGGACGACTCGCTGCGACTGGGCGCGGCCGACCCGGCGCGCAGCGCGACGGGACTGCTGGCGCTCACGCAGCTGAGCACGGCCGCCGCGAAGGTCAAGGGCGGGGCCACACAGGCCGCGGCGATGATGAAGACACTGTCGCAACGGACCTCGGACACCGACAGCCAGGTCCTGGACACCCTGCCGCGCAACTCGTCCGGCACCGAGCAGGGCAACCCGAAGCGCAACCAGGCGCTGGTCCTCAGCGAGCAGTCGGCGTTCGCGTACAACGCCTCGGCGGACAGCGACGGGAGCCTGGATCTCTTCTACCCGAAGGACGGCTCCCCGCGGCTCGACTACCCGTACAACCTGGTCGACCAGGAGCGGCTGACCACGGACCAGAGCCGGGCCGCGATCCGGTTCGTGACCTATCTGAGCCAGCCGGCGCAGCAGAAGCTGATGGAGAAGTACGGCTTCCGGACGGATGACGATGCCGCGCCGAAGGCCGTGGTCGCCAAGGCGGGTGGTGTCAGTCCGCAGCCGTACACCGTTGCGGCGCCCGAGCCGGCCTCCGACGCGGCGCTCCAAGAGGCCCTGGGTACCTGGACGATCACGGTGCAGAGCGCGCGGATCACCACGGTCGTCGACGCGTCCGCCTCGATGGCGGAGAAGGTGCCGGGGACCGGGCAGTCACGGATGGACGTCACCAAGGGCTCGCTGCTCCAGGCGCTGGCCACGTTCACGCCCGAGGACGAGATCGGGCTGTGGGAGTTCTCCACGAAGCTCGACGGCGACAAGGACTACCGCGTCCTGGTGCCGACCGAGCGGCTCGGCGACCGCACGGGCGACGGCACCCAACGGGACGCCCTGTCGGCGGCGTTCGGCTCGCTGAAGCCGGTGCCGAACGGCGCGACCGGGCTCTACGACACCACACTCGCCGCGTACAAGGCGGCCACGTCCTCTTATGTGAAGGGGAAGTTCAACGCGCTGGTCATTCTCACCGACGGGGTCAACCAGGACCCGGGCAGCATCTCCCGCTCCACGCTCGTCAAGCAGTTGCAGCAACTCGCCAGCCCCGAGCGGCCGGTGCCGCTCATCATGATCGCGGTGGGCCCGGACGCCGACACGGAGGAGGCCCGCCAGATCGCCGGGGCGACCGGCGGTTCGGGCCACGAGGTGAGCGACCCGGCCCAGATCCAGTCGGTGATCCTCCAGGCCATCGTGGCGGCGGGCGCGTCGGGCGCCTCCGCCGACGCGGGCTGAGACAGCGGCAGTTGACCCATCTCGACCAACGCGCGCCGAAACAGCCGCAGTTCACCCCAGCGGCACCGGCTCCGGCAGTCCCACCGGCCAGGTGTGGACCGGCTCCCCGAGGTGCATCAACTCGCTGTAGCGGCGGGTGGTGGCGGCCAGCGCGGCTTCCCGGGTGAGGCCCTGTTCCAGGGCGCGGTGGAAGGTGGCGGACTGCCAGGTCGCGCCGTTGGCCCGGCGGCGGCAGCGCTCGTCGATCACGCCCAAGTACAGGTCCCGGTCGGCCGGTTCGACCCCCCACGCGTCCAGGCCGGCCTCCGCGAGCGGCAGCAGTTCGTCGCGTACGAGGGACACCGCGTCGATCTCGGTGGTGCCGCCGAGGCGTCCGCGCCGGGGCCAGAGAAGGCGGGCGTCGATGCCGTGGCGGCACGCGGTGTCGAAGTTGGCCGCGGCCGCCTCGAAGGGCAGCCGGGTCCACACCGGCCGCGACTCCTCGGCGAGGGCGCGGACGACGCCGTAGTAGAACGCGGTGTTGGCGATGACGTCGGTGACGGTGGGGCCGGCCGGCAGGACGCGGTTCTCGACGCGCAGGTGCGGGACGCCGTCGGCGATGCCGTAGACCGGGCGGTTCCAGCGGTACACCGTGCCGTTGTGCAGGACGAGTTCGGCGAGGGTGGGGATGCCGCCCGTGTCGAGGACGTCGAGGGGTTCCTCGTCGTCGTGGATCGGGAGGAGAGGGGGGAAGTAGCGCAGGTTCTCCTCGAAGAGGTCGTACGCGGAGGTGACCCAGCGTTCGCCGAACCAGGTGCGGGGGCGGACGCCCTGGGCCTGGAGTTCGGGCGGGCGGGTGTCGGTGGCCTGCTGGAACAGCGGGGGCCGGGACTCGTGCCACAGCTCACGGCCGAACAGGAAGGGCGAGTTGGCGCCCACGGCGACCTGGACGGCGGCGACGGCCTGGGCCGCGTTCCACACGTCGGCGAAGCGGTCCGGGGTGACCTGGAGGTGCAACTGCACGGAGGTGCACGCGGCTTCGGGCGCGATGGAGCCCGAGGTGCAGGTGAGGTGCTCGACGCCGTCGATGTCGAGGACGAAATCCTCGCCGCGGGCGGCCACGATCTGGTCGTTGAGCAGGGTGTAGCGGTCGACCGCGGAGAGGTTCGAGGAGACCAGGTCGTCCCGGTCGAGCGTCGGCAGAATGCCGATCATCAGTATTCCGGCGTCGACCTCGCCCGCTTTCCGATGGGCATATGCCAGCGATGTACGGATCTCCTCCGCGAGCCGGTCGAATACCCGGCCGTCCAATCGGTGTGGGGCGATGTTGACTTCCAGATTGAACATGGCGAGTTCTGTTTGGAAATCTCGGCTCGCGATGCGCTCGAGGACCTCTCCATTCAGCATTTTCGGCATGCCGTCGGAGCCGACGAGGTTCAGTTCGATCTCCAGCCCCATGAGGTTCTTGGGGCGGTCGAACCGCTTCTCGGCCAGCAGCCGCTCCAGCCCCGTCAGGCAGCGCCGCAGCTTGGCGCGGTAGCGCTGGCGGTCGGCCAGCTCGAACGGCCCGGCCACGACCTTCTCGCCCATCGAAGCGTCACCTCCTCGTCCCACTCGTCCCTGGGTCAGGAAGGATGATGCCCAGACCTGGCGATCGATAACGTCCCGGAGGGGCCCGGCGCCCGCTACTCTGGTCGAACGTGACCCGCGGCACATTCACGAGGCATGCGGCAGCGAGCAGTTCCCGCACAATGAAGACCTCGTGAAAAACGCCGACGAGAATTGGCCGACCCCATCGGTGCCATATCCCGAGGTCATCGCCGTAGGGCCCGTTCGGAACCGGGATGATTCCCGTGAATCGCTGGCCTAATAGGTCCTTGTTGTTCATACGGGAAACGGTTAGACGAAACATCGTCTGAACCCGTGTCGTATAAACTCCGCGGACAAGGCAGAAGGTTGGCGCCCCGGTCCTGGAACCTGCCGTCGAGGTGACGTGCGGCAGGCCGCACCCATGTTCACGGAACCTGACCCGGCCTCCCTGACCCCGAGAGCTGACAGCGC
>NZ_JBLTJC010000528.1:0-5786 GCF_048158785.1 Streptomyces colwelliae
TGATGTATCCCACAAGTTTCTGCAAGCCCGAGGAAACGCGCCCCAAGGGGCGCGAGGAACTGCGCGACCAGCCACAACGGACCGACAGCCGCATGACAACCGTCCGCGCACACGACTGAGGGGCCGCTTCCGAACAGCCTTGGCAGGTGCTGCCGTTGATGGTGACCCGCGCGCGAGCCGTAGCCACTCCTCGTCCAGCCCCGGAAACGTGTCCCCACGGCGAACGGCGAAGCCCAGGTCGCGCAGATGCCGACGGACGGCGACCGCGTTGGGGACACGGACCAGGACGAAGGAGCCCTCGGCGGGCTCGACGACGTGGAGGCCGTCGGGGGCGAACTCGGCGAGCCCGGCGACGAGATGGGCGCGGTCGGCGGTGATGCGGTGGGCGGCGTGGGCGGCCTCCGCCAGGGCCCGTGACTCCATGCAGGCCTCCGCCGCGGCGAGCGCCGGCGTGGACACGGGCCACAGCGGCTGGGCCCGCTCCAGTTCCGCGATCGTCTCGGGCGCGGCCAGGACGTAGCCGATCCGCAGTCCCGCCAGCCCCCAGGTCTTGGTGAGGCTGCGCAGGACCACCAGCCCGGGTACGTCCGTCCGGCCCGCCAGTGACTCCCGCTCACCCGGCACCGCGTCCATGAACGCCTCGTCGACCACCAACGTCCGCCCGGGGCGAGCGAGTTGGGTGATCGCCGCGGCGGGGTGCAGGACGGACGTCGGGTTCGTCGGGTTGCCGATCAGCACCAGGTCCGCGTCCTCGGGCACCGCCCGTACCGCGCCCGGATCCAGCCGGAAACCGTTCGCCTCCCGCAGCAGCACCCGCTCCACCGAGTGTCCCGCGTCCCGCAGCGCAGCCTCCGGTTCCGTGAACTGCGGGTGCACGACGACCGGCTGACGGACCTTCAGGGCGCGGGCGAGCAGCACGAAGGCCTCGGCGGCACCCGCGGTCAGCAGGACGCGCTCCATCGGCAGCCCGTGCCGCGCCGCGACCGCCGCCCGCGCCGCCCGTCCGTCCGGGTAGGCGGCGAGGCCGGTCAGCGAACCGGCTATGCGCTCACGCAGCCAGGCCGGGGGAGTGTCCGCGCGGACGTTCACGGCGAGGTCGATCAACTGGGCGCCGTTGTCCCGGACTTCGGCGTCACCGTGATGGCGGAGATCGTGCGCTCTGTCCGTGGGGTCGTGGTCGCGGGCTCTGTCAGTGTGCATGGGCGTGCCCACCGTGATGGTGATGCCCATGGTGGTGACCGTCGTGGTCTCCGTCGTGGTGGCCGTCGTCGTCCGGGTGGAAGTGCGGCTGCTGCGGCTGCCCCACCTTGTCCTCGAAGCCCGGCAGCGCGATGCGGTACACGCACGAGTCGCAGTTCATCCGCAGATCGCCCTTGACCGCTTCCCGGTACCGCTCCATCACCAGGTCCAGCAACTCCGGTTCCGGGCCTATGACTTCGGCGGACAGTACGTCGATCGCCGGGTGCGCCGCGGCCCAGCCCTCCGTCTGCTGCCGCACCCGCTCCGGCAGGATGCCGGTGAACAGGAAGTACGGCAGGACGACGATCCGCCGTGCGCCCAGCTTCACGCACCGGTCCAGGCCGCTCGGCACGTCCGGGGCGGCCAGCGACACGAACGCCGGTTCCACGCCCGCGTATCCGCGCCCCTCCCACAGCAGCCGCGCCGCCTTGTGCACCTCGGCGTTGGCGTCCGGGTCCGTCGACCCGCGCCCCACCAGCAGCACGGTCACATCGGCCCGGTCGGCGGGAGCGCGCGCCGACTCGCCGAGCGCCTCGTCGAGCCGCCGCTCCAGCACCTTCAGCAGCGAGGGATGCGGGCCCAGCGGACGCCCGTACGTGTACGAGATCCCCTCGTGCCGCTCCTTCTCCCGGGCCAGCGCCGCCGGGATGTCCCCCTTGGCGTGCCCGGCGGACACCAGCATCAGCGGTACGGCGGCGAACCGGCGCACCCCTCGCTCCACCAGCTCGGTCACCGCGTCGCCGAGCGGCGGCGGCGAGAGCTCGATGAACCCGCCCGCGACGGGCAGTTCGGGGTGACGGCGGCCCAACTCCCGTACGAAGTCCCGGAACGCCTCGGCTCCGGCCTCGTCCCGGGTGCCGTGTCCGGCGATGAGCAGGGCGGGCGGCGGGGTGGTCACGATTTCTCCTCGATATGTGAAACGGGGTGGTACAGCAGGGCGTTGAGGGCAGCCGCGGCGACCGCCGAACCGCCCTTCTCGGACACGTTGCTCACCGCGGGCAGCCCGCTCTCGCGCAACGCGGCCTTGGACTCGGTCGCGCCGACGAAACCGACGGGCAGCCCGATGACGAGCACGGGGGAGGCGTCCAGCGTCAGCAACTCCTCCAGGGCGGTGGGCGCGTTGCCGATCACCCACAGGGCGCCGGGCCCGACCTCCTCGTACGCGAGCCGGATCGCATGCGCCGAACGCGTCAGCCCCGGCCCGGACTTGGCGTCCCTGAGCCGGCACACGGTCTCGCGCCGGGTGATGCCGGCCGCGACCATCTCCACGTCCACGACGACCGGCGCCCCGGCGTGCAGCGCGGAGTGCGCCTTCGTCAACTCGCCCTCGTCCAGGACGAGATCGGACGCGTACGCCAGATCGGCGGCGGAGTGGACGACCCGCTCCACGACCGCGCGGGTCAGCGGCGGGAAGTGCGTGGTGTCCAGGCGGGCGCGCAGCCGCCGGTAGGACTCCACCTCGATCGGATGAACCACACGGTCCACGGGGGTCACTTGGCGCCCTCCTGTGCTGCCTGCCAGCGGTATCCGCGCGGCGTCACCATGCGCCCCGCGATGTCCCGGGTGGCCGTGTTGCCCACGGTCACGACCGTCATCATGTCGACCGTCGCCGGATCCAGCGCGGCGAGGCTGGTGAGCCGACTGGACTCGTCGGGCCGCGACGCGTTCCGTACGACACCGACCGGCGTCGTCGGCTCCCGGTGCTCGGCGAGGACGGAGAGTGCCTTCGGGAGCTGCCAGTCCCGGCCCCGGCTACGGGGGTTGTAGAACGTCACCACGATGTCGGCCTCGGCCGCCGCCCGCACCCGCCGCTCGATGACCTCCCACGGCGTGTGCAGATCGGAGAGGCTGATCGACACGTGGTCGTGGCCGAGCGGCGCCCCGAGGATCGCCGAGGCGGCCAACGCGGCGGTCACGCCCGGGACTCCGACCACGTCGATGTCGTCCGACGCCTCCGCGAGCGCGGGCGACGCCATCGCGTACACCCCGGCGTCCCCGCTGCCGATCAGCGCGACGGCCTGCCCCTTGCGCGCCTCGGCGACGGCCGTACGGGCCCGCTCCTCCTCCGCGCCGAGCCCCGACTCCAGGACCACCGTCCCGGGCCGCAGCAGATCGCGGATCTGGTCGACGTACTGGTCGAGCCCCACGAGCACGGCGGCGCGCCGGAGTTCGGCCTTGGCGCGCGGGGTGAGCAGATCCCGGGCGCCGGGCCCGAGCCCGACCACCGCGAGCCGCCCGCGCGCGACCCGCCGTACGACAGCACAGGTCGCCATCGCCGGCTGTCCGTCGGCGCGCTCCGACTTCCGCTTGGGGACGAGGAGTTCGCCCCCGCCGACGAGCGCGGCGGCCTCCGCCACGGACGGCGTGCCCACGGCCGCGAGCGGCGCGTCGGACGGATTGGGCACCTCTACGGCGGCCAGCTCCTCGGCGGAGTAGGTCACCAGCGGCACCCTCAGGCGCTGAGCCGCCTGGACGATGCCGGGCTCGTCCGCCTTGGCGTCCACGGTGGCGAGTTCGGCGATGTTGCCGACGGACAGCCCCGCCGCACGCAGAGCGTCGTAGACCAGTCCGAGCACCTCGTTCACGGGTGCGCCCTTGGACGCGCCGACCCCGACGACGAGCGACGGCGGCCGCAGCACGACCTCCCGCTCGCCGGGTTCGACGGCGCGATCGGTGACGCGGACGACGTACGCACCGTCCCCGTCCGACACCCGCAGCGGCGGCAACGGCCATGCCAACTCGGCGTCCAGCGCGACCGGTTCACCGTCGAGCAGGGCCCGCGTGACCCCGGCGACATCGCCTTCCACGGGGAATCCGAGCGTGTCGAGTCCAGGCACACCCACCGCATCGGTAGCCGTGGTCACCACAGGTTGCGCGGCGAGCAACTCACCCACCTCCACGGCGAGTTCATTGGCCCCGCCACCATGCCCGCCGATCAGCGACACGGCGAACCGCCCGCCCTCGTCGACACACACGACCCCCGGGTCGGTCCGCTTGTCGCCCAGCAGCGGGGCGATCAGCCGTACGACGGCTCCCGTGGCGAGGAAGCACACGAGCTGCTCGCACTCCGCGAACGCGGCCCGGACGGCGTCCCCGACGGGACCCTCGTACACGCGCGTACGGTCCGGCCACGCGGCGGCCAGCCGGTCGCGCGCAGCCGCGCCCGCCGCGGTGGCGGAAATGAGGCCGATCACAGAGCAACTCCTTCTGGAGACACGGGGGTTCGGACCTCGGTTCGGTCCTGGGTTCGGACCCCCCACAGCAGAAAAACGGGATTGGTGGCCGCGAGCCGGGTCACGTCACCCGGCAGCGGCGCGAGCCGGGACGACTGCAACAGCACCCCGTCGACCGCGAGTCCGGCCGCCGAGAGAGCCTCCCGCACGGCCGGTACCCGGTCCAGCGCGGCCATCGCGACGACCACGGTTCGCCGGGCCCGCCGCGCGCACGCGGTGACGATGGCGGGCAGTTCGCGCCCGCCCCCGCCGACGAACACGGCGTCGGGGTCGTCGAGGTCGGACAGCACGGTCGGCGCGGACCCGTGCACGGTGTGCACGTCGACGCCGTGCGCCTCGGCGTTGGCGCGGATCCGCTCGACACCGTCCCGGGTCTTCTCGACCGCGGTGACGGCGGCGCCGAGCCGCGCGCACTCGACGGCCACGGACCCGGAGCCCGAGCCGACGTCCCAGACCAGGTCGCCGAGGTGCGGCCCGAGCCGGGCCAGCGCCAGCGCCCGTACCTCGAACTTGGTGATCATCGAGTCCCGGTGCTCGAACTCCCGCTCGTCCAGCGCCCATTGGACGGGCCCGACGGCAGCTCCGGCGACCGTCCGCACGGCACCAAGAGCCCGCGACTCGTCCAGACACAGGACCACGCTCACCGCCGTACCCCAGTCCCGGGCGGCGGCCTCGGCGGGCGTGACCCGCTCCACCTGCTCCTGTCCGGACCCCAGCGCGGACGCGACGACGAGGACCCGCCCGGTAGCTCGGTGGGTGAGCGCGGCGCCCAGCTCGGCGGGTCCGGCGCCCGGCCCGGTCAGCACGGCGACTTTGGGATGCGCGCGGCACACGTTGACCGCCGTACGCGGATCGCGGCCGTGCGCGCTGACGACGACCGCGTCGTCCCAGGTCAGCCCGGCGCGCGCGAAGGCGGTGGCGACGGAGGAGACGCCGGGACGCACGTCGAGGGCCTGGCTGGAGAACCGTTCCGCCAGCGCTCGTACGATCCCGAAGAACCCGGGGTCCCCCGAGGCCAGCACGACGACCGGCTCGCCCTTCTCGACGTAGGCCTGGATGGTGTCGAGGGCGGGCGCCAGCGGACCGAGGACGACCTGCTCGGCGTCCTCCGGGACCGCGACAGCGGCGAGATGGCGCCGACCGCCGACGACGAGCCGTGCACCGGCGATCACGTCCTCCGTGACGGCAGCCCCCGTCCCCTCCGGGAGGACTGGCGGCACGGCGTGCGCGCGGTCGTACTGCCCACGCTGAGCGCCATCTCCCTGCTGGGACTGGGCGGTTACCTCGGCTGGTCCTTCTACACCTCCACCGACC
>NZ_JBLTJC010000529.1:0-5781 GCF_048158785.1 Streptomyces colwelliae
CTGTTCCCGTCCAGCTTGGTCAGCACGATGCCGGTGATGTCGACGACCTCGGCGAAGACCCGCGCCTGCACCAGCCCGTTCTGCCCGGTGGTCGCGTCGGGGCTGGATCCGCGCCGTGTCCGTGCAGCGGTCCTCGCCGAACTCCTTCGCGAGGCCGTCGGTGACCACGGGCTGGTCCATACGCCGAGCTGGACCGCGCGGCGGAAGTCGGCGTGGGCCGCGGCCGGTGCGCCGGGTGCTTCGAAGGCGGCGACGACGGCATCCGCGTCGAGCCCGGCGGCCTGGGCGACCTTCCGGTAGGTGGCCGCCTCGGACAGGCTCAGGCCGTCGACGTAGAAGGCCCGTTGAAGGGCGATCGCCAGCTCCGCCGCGCGGGCCGGTGCGACCTGGCGCAGGGCGGCGACACCGCGCGCGGCGGCCTCGGAGTCCATTACGAAGGAACCGTCGGCGATCAGCCGCTCGTACGCCTCGCCGAATTCGGCGCCGGTCAGCTCGGCGATCTTGGCGTTCGCGCCCTGGACGTAGCCGAACTGGCGGACGGGTACCCGGCGCGACCCGGTGAACAGGCCGCCGGAGACGACCTCGACCGGTAGTCCGGGGTGGCGGGAGGCGACCTCGCTCAGTGTTCCGGAGAACCCGTGCGACCAGCCGCAATAGGCGTCGAAGACGTAGACGAGCTTCATCGGGGACCTCGGCAGGGATGTGCGCCCGCGGGTTGCGAGCGATTCACCTGACAGAACAGTATCTGACGCGTCAGATATTTCGAGGTTCGTGTGAGGTGGGGCACATGGG
The DNA here is from genome assembly GCF_048158785.1 of Streptomyces colwelliae. Classification (NCBI taxonomy): domain Bacteria; kingdom Bacillati; phylum Actinomycetota; class Actinomycetes; order Kitasatosporales; family Streptomycetaceae; genus Streptomyces; species Streptomyces colwelliae. The sequence continues at coordinate 793 of NZ_JBLTJC010000529.1, forward strand.
GGGTGGATGGCCGCGTCATCACGGCGACGGCGTCGACGTCGCCGCCGCTCCGTGGGTCAGGGGAGGCGGGGCAGCAAGTCCCGGGCCGTGTGGCTGAGGATGCGGAGATCCTCCGCGAACCTCTTCCGGTCCGCCGCGGGCAGGGGGTCCAGGAGGTACCGCTTGATGTTCTCCAGGTGGACCCGGGACGCGCGTACGACGGTCTCCTCGCCCGATGCGGTCAGCCGGACCAGTCGCGCGCGCCGGTCGCCTGGATCCGCTGCCCGCTCGACCAGTTCGGCCGCCTCCATCCGGTCCACCAGCCGGGTGGCGCCGCCCGTGGTCAGGACCTGCTCCTGGGCGATGGCCCGCATGGAGAGTCCCGGCTCGCCCGCCCGGCCGAGGATCAGCAGTACCTCGAACGTCAGGTGGCTGATGCCGCACTCCACCTCGAGTGCCCGGCCGAGGATGTACTCCAGCCGGTTGGCCGCGCCCTGTAGCCGGCCGAACGCCAGGATCAGCTCGTGGTCCGCGGCCTGTTTCGCCGTCGTGATCTCCGTCTGCTCGCCCACGGTCGCGTCCCCCTCTGATCGTCCCGGTGCCACCGTACCGATCATGCCTTGGGGCGGCTTCGAGTCCGCCGGGGAATGGTGTCGGTGTGGAGGCGCTCAGGGGTCAGCTGTTCTGGTCGGGCTTCTGTGCGGTCTTGGCCGCCGGGGCGGTGCGGAGCATGGCCTTGTAGAGGGCGTCGTGCTCGGGCGAGGGGGGCAGGGGGCTCGCGCGTTCTGCCGGCGCAGCTGATCGAGCGCCGCCTCCACCGCGGTCGGCGGACGGCTTGAACGGCTGCCGCGCCACCCCCGTACCCCCTGCCGTGACCCACCACCAGACACAGCACTCGTCGTCCCGCCGAGGACAGACATCCCGGCTCCGTCGCGGCGCCGCGCTCGCCCTGCTTCCGCTGGCCGTCGCGTGCGGCGGCGGGGAGGGCGACGGAGACGCGGACCGTAAGCGGGCGGCGGCGACGCGGACCGCCGTGACCGCCGCCCCCGAGGCCGGTGTCGTGGCACCCGCCAAGGTCGAAGTGATCGCCGGGCTGACCGGGTGTACCGCCGAGATCCGGATCGACGCGGAGGAGCTGCGCGAGGGGCTGTGCCGTACGGAGCAGGGGGAGTACCGGATCACCACGTTCCCCGAGGAGCGGTTCAAGGTGACCTGGCTCGACAGCGCCGCCGTCTACGGCGGCAAGTATCTCGTCGGTACGCGCTGGGTCGTGAGTGCGGTGCCCGAGTTGCTGGAGGGGTTCCGGTCCCGGCTCGGGGGGACCGTGCAGGAGCTGCGGAGCATCGGGCCCACGGTGGCGCCCTGAGTCAGTCTTCCGTCCGGAGGTGGGCCAGTACCTCCTCCAGCGGCAGGTCGTAGGCGTCCTTGTCGTCCGTCCACCGGCGTAGCACCGTCGCCGCGCCCTCCGCCATCGCCGGAGGCAGCCCCGCCGTACGCAGAGTTGCCGCGATCTCCTCCAACTCCGGTGCCCAGCGCCAGGCCCGGGCGGCGACGCTCGGCAGCTGGTCGGTCTCGGCGAGGATGTTGGACCTCAACGAGCCTGCCTCCCGGGCGAGTTCGGCGGCCACGCCGTGGTGTGCGGCGAGGGCGTGCGATACGGCGGCCAGGACGCGGGCGGACTTCTGGTACGAGGCGTACGCCATCTTCAGCGCCGACGCGGCACCGATCCCGGCGTCGAGCGGACGGGCCACGACCCGCGTGTCCTTGAACGCCCTTGCCACGTCCGCGACTTGGCCTGCGTCGCCGCTCAGGTACAGGCGCGGGGCGCTGCCCGGGCCGGGCGGGCCGCCGACGATCGAGCCGTCCAGCATCGGTACGCCGCGCTCCGCGCACGCCGCCGCGATGCGCCTCGTACGGTCCGGGCTGATCGCGTTCGCCTCGACGTACACGCCTCGGAACGGGTGCGTGAGGACCTCGTGCGCCACGTCCTCCGCCGCGTGCGGCGGGCAGACCGACAGGACGAAGTCGCTTACGGCCAGGGCGGATTCGAGGGACTCGGCGGGCTCCAGACCTGCCTCGCGGGCCCGTTGGAGGCTGGCGGGGCTCCGGCCTGCGGGAACGTACAGCACCCGGGTGCCCGTACGGGTCGCCTCGCCGCCTGTTTTCGCGCCCATGGCGCCTGGATGCAGAAGCGTGAACGTGGTCGTCATGGGTCTCACCGTACGGACTTGATGTTGTTGGGAGTCGCGAGGACGAGTGTGGGGCATAGGAGAGGGGCATAGGAGATATGAGCCTCGGGAGGGCGCCATGAACCGACAGATCCGTGTTCGCGTCAGTCGTCGGCCCATTACGCCTCGCGACGACACCATCGACCGCAGGACGCCCTCGGGCCGGCTCCTGCCGTATTGAGACCCGTCTCCTGCCGTACTGAGACCCGACTCCCGCCGTACTGAGACCCGTCCGCGCGGCTACCGCGACAGGGGCGACTGCCAGTCCACCGTCGTGCCGGCGGTCCCTCCGTCGTCGTACACCCTCAGCCGTACGACACCCCTGCCGTCCGGCAGGGGTGTCGTCGTGTCGATCGTGATCTCCAGGCGGGAGACGGCGGCGCGTTGGGACGCGGTGGTGAGGGCCCGGCGGAGGGCGGCGAGGAGTCGGGCCGCCACCTGGTCGGGGACGACGGTGTCCACCGGGCCCTTGAAGTGGGTGGAGGGCTGGAAGCCGAGCACGGCCGAGGCGCCGGCCGTTTCCCGAAGTACCTTGCCGCGGAGGGTGGTTGGGGCTTCTGCCGGGGGTTGTTGCAGGGCGTAGATCGCCGTACGGACCTCCTGGATGGTCGACTGGAGTTCGTCCACCGCGCGGCCGAGGAGTTCGTGGGCCCGGTCCGTCCTCCCGGTTCTGCGCTGGGTGGATTCCAGCATCATGCCGGTGGCGAACAGGCGTTGGACGACCAGGTCGTGCAGATCGCGGGCGATGCGGTCGCGGTCCTCGTAGACCGCGAGGCGTTCACGGCCGTGCTGGGCGTCGGCCAGGACCAGGGCGAGGGCGGCCTGGGACGCGAACTGCGTCGCCAGCAGGCGTTCCACGGCCGTGTAGGGGCGGTCGCCCGGGCGGCGGGGGAGGGCGAGGGTGCCGATGAGGCGGCCGTCCGCCTGGAGCGGGAGCATCATGCTCGGGCCGAACCGGTGCCGTACATGCGTCGTCATGCGGGGGTCGGTCGCCGAGTCGTCGATGAACACCGGTTCGCCGCCCAGGAGTTGGACCAGGACGGGGCTGCCGGGCTCGATGGTCGTACCGACGATGTCGCCCGGGTCCTCGTGGGCCGACGCGGTGACGATCTCCATGCCGCCCGCCGCCGTGGGCTGGAGGATCACGCCCGCGGCCGCGTCGGCGAGGGCGCGGGCGCCCTCCGCGACCGTGGCCAGCGCTTCGGCCGCCGTCTCGCCGGTGAGCAGCGCGGTGGTGACGGCCGCCGCGCCCTCGATCCAGCGTTCGCGCTGCCGGGCCGTCTCGTACAGGCGGGCGTTGCCGATCGCGAGGCCGGCCTGGGCGGCGAGGACGTGCAGGAGCTGCTCGTCCTCGGCGGTGAAGGGGGCGGAGTGTCGCTTTCCGGCGAGGTGGAGGTGGCCGAACACCTCGTCGTGGACGTGGATCGGCACGCTGAGTACCCCGGCGGGCGGCGGTTCGGCCCCGCCGGCGCGGATCTCGGTGAGGCCGTCCTGCCCGGGGTCCGTCGTGCCGAGCGCCGCGTACCGCGCGCCGGTCAGCTCGGCCGCGCCGTCCACGATGTGCTGGAGCGTGGTGCGCAGTTCGAGCTCGGAACCGACGCTCAGGACGGCTTCGAGGAGGCGGGAGAGGTCGGGGACGCCGCCGTCCGCCTCGGCCGGGCCGGGGCTCAGGTGGTGGCCAGCGGGTCCAGGACCAGCGGCTCGATCTTGCCCTCCAGCATGTAGCCCAGGCCCTGTACGGCGCACACGTCGGGCCGCTCGGCGATGTGCACCGGCATGCCGGTGGCCGCGCGCAGCATCTGGTCGAAGCCGGGGAGCAGCGCGCTGCCGCCGACCATCATGATCCCGCGGTCGGCGAGGTCGGCCACCAGGTCGGGCGGGCAGTTGCGCAGCACCCGGCCGATACCGTCGAGCACGGCGGTCAGCGGGGTCTCGATCGCGTCCCGTACGGCCGCGGTGTCGACCCGTACGGAACGGGCGAGGCCGCTCGCCACGTCCCGCCCGTGGATCTCGGTGGTGGTCGGGCCGTGCGGGGTGAGACCGTTGCCGGACAGGGCGACCTGAAGCGGTCGTACGGACTGGCTCGGCAGCATCAACTCGTGTTCGTGGCGCAGGTGTTGGACGATCGCGTGGTCCACGGCCTCGCCGCCCACCGGGATGCGTTCGGCGGTGACGATCGAGCCGAGCGAGAGGACGGCGACCTGTGTCGCGGCCGCCCCGCACACCATGATCATGGTGGCCTCGGGCCGCTCGACGGGCAGCCCGCAGCCGACCGCGGCGGCGATCAGCGTGTCGACCAGCTCCACACGGCGCGCGCCGAGCCCGACCAGCGTCTCGATCGCGGCGCGCTGCGCCAGCGGATCGGCGTCGTGCGGGGTGCAGGCCGCGGCCCGCAGCCGGGGCTTGCGGCGCAGCGCGCGGCGGACCTTGTCGCCGATCAGGTGCCGCAGCATGCGCTGCGCCATCTCGATGTCGACCACGGTCCCGCCGGACACGGGCCGCACCACCCGGATGTAGTCGGGCGTACGGCCCGTCATCTTCTCCGCGAACTCTCCTACGGCGATCAGCGCGCCGGTCCGCGTGTTCACGGCGGCGGCGGACGGCTGGTCGACGACGAGCCCGGCGCCCTTCACGTAGACGCGGGTACGGGCGGCACCCAGGTCGACGGCGAAATGGCAGCGTCGCAACTGCTCCAGACTGACGGTCATGGCAGGTTCTCCCGAGAGCGCGGACCGGGGCTTCGCCGGGTGGCGGGCCTCCTTCGCATCGTGCGGGGGTGGTG
>NZ_JBLTJC010000530.1:0-5780 GCF_048158785.1 Streptomyces colwelliae
CCCGCCCACCCGTTCACCGTTGGACAGAGAAGTTGAGGAGACAGGTGCAGGCGCTGCCTGTTCCAGGACGGCCGTTGGCTGCAACTGTTCTTGCGGTTCCGGGCGTTGGCTCGGTACCTCGTGGGGTTCCGGTGGAGGTGGGGCGGCCAGGCTCTTCGCTCGGGTTCTTGTCCTTACCGCTCGCCATCTCGCCAGGGTGCCCATCACGAACACCGTCAGGACGACCAGGATCATCAACTCGCCGATGAACAGGCCCCAGAAGAGGCCGTAACCGGAGAACTCGGCGGGTGTGGACTGTGGCCAGGCGCCGGTGATGTCGTGGGGCTGGGCGATCAGGTGGCGCATGGCCATCGGGGTGCGGGCGAAGGTCACGCCGGTCGGCCAACTGCCCTTGGAGAACAGGGCGGCCAGGCCCGTGGCCGACCACACCAGCAGCGTCATGCCGATGAGGAACGCGAGCAGGCCCACCAACAGGCCGTCGGGGATGCCCCCTTGGCGCTCGCGTCCACCGTTGTCCGCTGTCATGTCATGCCACCGCCGTTCACGCCACCGTGGACTCGGAGGAGCCGTCGAGATCGCTCAACTGCTGTTCCATGAAGGCCGCCGCGCGTTCCTCGGCCTCCAACTCGGCCGCGCGCAGGGCGTCGTCGGTCAGTTCCTGGTCGTGGTCGCGGGAGGACTGGGTCATCGCGCGGTCGGTGAAGACGAGGGGGCGTTCCGTCTCGGTGATCAGGTGTTTGACCACCTGGACGTTGCCGTTGACGTCCCAGACCGCGATGCCGGGGGTGAGGGTGGGGATGATCTCCACGGCCCAGCGTGGCAGGCCCAACACCCGGCCGGTGGCGCGTGCTTCGTCCGCTTTTTGGGCGTAGATCGTTCGCGTCGACGCCATTTTGAGGATCGCGGCTGCCTCCTTCGCCGCCGCGCCGTCGACCACGTCCGACAGGTGGTGGACCACCGCCACGAACGACAGGCCCAGGCGTCGGCCGAACTTCAGCAGGCGCTGGAAGAGTTGGGCCACGAAGGGGCTGTTGATGATGTGCCAGGCCTCCTCGACCAGGAAGATGCGCTTCTTCCGGTCGGGGCGGATCCAGGTGTGTTCCAGCCAGACGCCGACGATCGCCATCAGGATGGGCATGGCGATGGAGTTGCGGTCGATGTGGGACAGGTCGAAGACGATGAGCGGGGCATCGAGGTCGATGCCCACCGTCGTCGGGCCGTCGAACATGCCGCGCAGGTCGCCGTCGACGAGGCGGTCGATGACGAGTGCCACGTCCAGGCCCCAGGCCCGTACGTCGTCTATGGCGACGTTCATCGCCTCGGCCGACTCCGGTTCGGGGTGGCGTAGTTGCTCGACGATGTCCATGAGGACCGGCTGGCGTTCGACGATCGTCTCGTTGACGTAGGCGTGCGCGACCTTGAGGGCGAAGCCGGAGCGCTCGTCGAGGCCGTGGCCCATCGCCACCTCGATGATGGTGCGGAGCAGGGCGAGTTGGCCTGTCGTCGTGATCGCCGGGTCGAGGGGGTTGAGGCGGATCCCCATGTCCAGGGCGGCGGTTGGGTCCAGGCGGATAGGAGTTATTCCCAACTCCTCCGCGATCAGGTTCCATTCGCCGACGCCGTCCTCGCCCTGTGCGTCCAGGACGACCACCTGGCGGTCGCGGAAGCGCAGTTGGCGTAGGACGTACGTCTTCTCCAGAGCCGACTTGCCGTTGCCGGACTCGCCCAGCACCAGCCAGTGGGGGGCGGGGAGTTGCTGGCCGTAGAGCTGGAAGGGGTCGTAGATGTAGCCCTTGCCGGAGTAGACCTCGCGGCCGATGATGACGCCCGAGTCGCCCAACCCGGGTGCGGCCGTGGGGAGATAGACCGCCTGGGCCTGGCCTGTCGAGGTGCGGACCGGGAGGCGGGTGGACTCGATCTTTCCGAACAGGAAGGACGTGAAGGCGTCGGTGAGGATGGACAGCGGATCCCGCATCTGAGCCCTACCTCCGGATGCCGGTGGCGAACGGCAATGTGTTCACAAACGCGCGGTGGTGCTCGCGGTCGCACCACTCCAGCTTCAGATACGACTTGCCGGCGGACGCCCTTATCGTGCGCTTGTCGCGCGCGAGGGCCTCGGGGTTGCGGGAGGAGACGGTGATGTAGCCGACCAGGTTCACGCCGGCCGCGCCGCTCGCCAGGTCCTCGCCGCGCTGGTCCATGCGGCCGTGGGCGGCGACGTCGCGGGGGTCGACGGTGCGGTTCATCTTGGCGGCGCGGGAGGCGTCGGCCTCGTCGTTCGTCTTCTCGGTCAGCATGCGCTCGATGGCGATCTCGGTGGGTTCGAGGTCCATCGTGACGGCGACCGTGCGGATCACGTCCGGGGTGTGGACGAGGAGGGGCGCCAGGAAGTTGACTCCGACCGGGGTCATCGGCCACTCCTTCACCCAGGCCGTGGCGTGGCACCACGGCTCGCGGGTCGACGACTCACGGGTCTTCGCCTGGAGGAACGTCGGTTCCATGGCGTCGAGTTCGGCCGGCCAGGCGTTGCGCTTCGTCATCGCCTGGAGGTGGTCGATGGAGTGGTCCGGGTCGTACATGGAGTGGATGAGCGAGGCGAGCCGGCCTTGGCCCAGGGGCTGTCGTACGCGGATGTCCGCTTCCTGCAACCGCGAGCAGATGTCGGTCAGTTCGCGCGCCATGACGACCGCGAGTCCGGCGTCCCGGTCGAGCTTGCGGCCCGCGTGGGGGCGCGAGGCGCGTGCCATCGCGTGGGCCTCGGCGGACAGTTCGCGGGTGAAGTGCATGCAGGCGACGAGGTAGGCGCGGTGCTGCTCGCTGCTGGTGGACACCATCGACTGGAGTTGGTCGTACGACTGCTGCAGCCAGCTCAGTGACTTCTCGTCGCCGCGCTGGGCGACGTCCTTCGCGTGCGCGTCCGGGTCGGCGGGCAGTGTGCGGGCGAGCATCTGGATGCGGGTGACGAAGCCGTCGCCGTTCGCCACGTGCTTCAGGAGCGTGCCGAAGCGGTCGACGAGGGCCTCCTGGTCCTCGCTGTCGCGCAGGCCGACGCCCGGGCCCTCGATCTCGATCGCCGCGGTGACCGTGCGGCGGTCGGCGTGCAGGAGTACGGCGATCTCGTCCGGGCCGAAGGGGGCGGCCAGCCAGTTGATCCGGCCGATCCCGGGCGGCGGGCCGATCTCGACCTCGCGTCCGTCGAGGTGGACGCCGGCCTCCATGACGGAGGAGCGGTACGTCGTGCCGTTGCGCAGTGTCCGCTTGTAACTGCGGTTGATCTCGAACCACTTGTAGAACGTACGGCGCTTGTACGGCACGTAGACCGCCATCAGCGCCAGCAACGGGAAGCCCGTCAGCAGCACGATGCGCAGGGACAGGACGGGGACGAGGAGTCCGCTCATCATGCCGAGGAACGCGCCCGCGATGATGAGCGCGATCTCGCCGGTCTCGCGATTCTTGCCGACGATCGCGTTCGGCCGGGCTCGGCCGATGAGATATGTCCGGCGGGGCGTGATCGGATGGGACAGGTGGGACTCTGTCGTCAACGCCCTTCACCTCCCGTGCGGTTGTTGCGGGCGTTGCTGGCGTGCGGGGTGTTCGCCGGGCTCTGGCGTGGTGCGGGCGCGGCGGAGGGGACGGCTCCGCCGCCGCCGCTCGACGGGCGGCTGCTGTGGGCCGCGACGCCGCCGGAGACCGGGTTGGACGGGCGGGCGCCGCCGCCGGACGAGGACTGGCCGCCCCCGCCGTCGTTCGTACGGGCGCTGTGGGTCTTGATGCCCTGGGCGACCATGGTCGCCGGGGAGCTGATGACCGCGGCGGCCTTGCCTTCGGCGCCCTGCATGATGCGGTTGCTGCGGCTGCCGGCGATCTCGTCGCCGAAGCCGGGGACGAAGCGGTAGATCATCGCGCTGGCGAAGATGGCGAGCAGGATGATGGCGAGGCCGGAGACGACGGCGGAGAACGAGTCCGGGCCGTCGGCGGTGGACAGCGCGCCGGCCAGGCCCAGCACGATCACGATGACCGGTTTCACCAGGATCACCGCGATCATGATGCCGGCCCAGCGGCGGACGTGGCCCCAGAGGTTCTTGTCGACGAGGCCCGCGTAGACGACGGTGCCGAGGAGGGCGCCGACGTAGAGGAGGGCGGCGCGGATGACGAGCTCCAGCCAGAGGATGCCGGCGGCGAGGATCGACACCAGGGAGACCACGATCAGCATGATCGGGCCGCCGCCGATGTCGTTGCCCTTGCTGAGGGCGCCGGAGAAGTTGCCGAAGAAGGTGTCCGTCTGGTTGCCGGTCGTCTTCGCGAGGACCTCGGTGATGCCGTCCGTGGCGGAGACGACGGTGTACAGGATCAGGGGGGTGAACGCGGAGGCGATGACCGTCAGCCAGAGGAAGCCGATGGCCTCGGAGATCGCGGTGGTGAGGGGGACGCCTCGGACCGCGCGCTTGGCTACCGCGAGGAGCCACAGGAGGAGGGTGAGGATCGTGGACGCGGCGAAGACGACGGCGTACTGCTGAAGGAACCTGGCGTTCGTGAAGTCGACGTTCGCTGTCTCTTTGACGGCGTCGCTGAGCTTGTCGATGGTCCAGGAGGCGGCTTCGGCGCAGCCCTTTCCTAGGGAGGAGAGGGGGTCGAGGGTGTCGGTGACGCCGGGGTTGGTGGTGGTGCTGTTCTCGTTGCCGCGTTCGCAGTACTTCTTGGCCTCGCCGACGATGAGTTTGCAGGAGTCGGCGCTCTTGGACGGCGAGGGCGACGGGCTGGGCGTCGCGGCCACGGCATGGGTGGCCAGCAGGACGAGCGACGTCTGTACGGCGGTCACGGCTCCGGCGAGCCTGAGCACGCGTTGCGGGTTACCGGGCATACGTGAACCCTCCGTACTCGTCGATGGCCTTGCTGATCTCGTCCGAGGTGGCGGCCGTGTCGTCGCCGGGTACCGGCGCCGGGCCGTCCTTCTGGGAGTCCGTGACGATCTTCCAGTCGCCGTCGGACCACTGGAGGTCGAAGGTCCAGGTCTTCCACGAGGTGGTGACGGGGTCGGTCGAGGTCTGCCCGGACATGCCGATGAGCCCCACGTACCAGACCGCGACCTTCGCGTTGTTGTCGCTGTACTGCTGGACCGTCGTGCCCACCGGGATCGCGCGGGAGACGAATGTGCTGCCGGTGGGTGCGTTGCCGTTGGCGTCGAGGCCCAACTTGCCGAGGAAGTCGGCCGAGTAGGCCTGGTCCATCGGACCCGTCAGTTTGCTCGCGGCACCGGGCGTGTAGAGGGAGGTCAGGAGCGAGTGCCGGATCTCCTTCTGGAACATGCCGGTTGAGCCCAGTGCCACCGAGTAGTTCGCCGCCGCCGACTGCGCGCCTTGTTCGGTACGCGCGAACCCCGACGGAATCCCCCCGGTCTTCGTCTCCACCGGCTTCGTCCCGCTCGCTGCCGTGGATGCGGCCTCCGGCTTCGAACCGCTCGACGTGCTGCTGTCGTTCGACGAGGACGTGCCGTCTCCGCGGTTGGCGAAGGCGATCGCGGCGATGAGGAGGACGACTACTCCGACGACCGTCACCAGGCTCTTCGAGGACGACGATCTGCTGCCGCGGCGGGCGCCGCCGTAGATGTCGCCGCCGGTGCCCTGGGGCAGGCGGGTGCGGGTCTGGCCGGTGCGGTTGGTCCGCCGACGGCCGTACGTGGACCTACGACCAGCAGCCGCTGGTCCGGCACACCGACGTCGGCGCGGTCAACATCGGCGGCCCGCACCTGCTCTACCGCGACAACAGCACCTACGTCGTCT
>NZ_JBLTJC010000531.1:0-5759 GCF_048158785.1 Streptomyces colwelliae
CTTCAGGGCCGATGGGGGTCTGGGGGCGCAGCCCCCAGGGGCGGCACCACCAGTTCGGGACAACCACGAGTTCAGGGGAACGTCAGCGCGTCCGGTCCCAGTGCCGGCACCAACCCCTCCGCCGCCGCGCGCGTCAGCAACCCCCGGATCGCCGCGTACCCGTCCTCGCCGAGGTCCGCCGTGAACTCGTTGACGTACAGGCCGATGTGCTGGTCGGCGACGGACGGGTCCATCTCCTGGGCGTGTTCCATGACGTACGGGCGGGAGGCCTCGGGGTCGTCCCAGGCGGCGCGGACCGACGTACGGATGGAGTCGGCGAGCAGGTTCAACTGCTCGGCGCCCAGGGACCGTTTGGCGATGATCGCGCCCAGCGGGATCGGCAGGCCGGTCGTGGCCTCCCAGTGCTCGCCCATGTCCGCGAGCTTGTGCAGGCCGTAGTTCTGGTACGTGAAGCGCGCCTCGTGGATGACGAGCCCCGCGTCGACCTTCCCGTCCCGCACGGCCGGCATGATCTCGTGGAACGGCATGACGACGATCTCGCCGACCCCGCCCGGGACCGTGTCCGCCGCCCAGAGCCGGAACAGCAGATACGCGGTCGACCGCTCGCTCGGCACGGCGACCGTACGGCCGGTGAGGTCCACTCCCGCGTCCCGGGTGAGGACCAGCGGGCCACAGCCCCGGCCCAGCGCACCCCCGCAGGGCAGCAGCGCGTACTCGTCGAGGACGTACGGCAGCACGGCGTACGACACCTTCAGCACATCCAACTCACCGCGTTCGGCCATGCCGTTGGTGATGTCGATGTCCGCGAAGGTCACGTCGAGCGCGGGCGCGCCCGGCACCCGGCCATGGGCCCAGGCGTCGAAGACGAACGTGTCGTTCGGGCAGGGGGAGTAGGCGATCTGTAGGGGCTCGGTGGATTCAGTGGATGCGGTCATGCCTGTTCCAACTCTCCAGTACGGGCGCGCACTTCCCGAATCCCTCCGTCAGGGCCGCGAGCGCGTCGCCGATGCGCCAGGCGGCGCGGTCGCGCGGGCCGACGGGGTTGGAGACCGCGCGCAGTTCCAGGACGGGGATGCCGTGTGCGGCGGCGGCCTCGGCCACGCCGAAGCCCTCCATCGCCTCCGCGAGGGCGCGGGGGTGGCGGGCGCGGAGTTCCGTGGCGCGGGCGGCCGTTCCGGTCACCGTGGAGACGGTGAGTACGGCTCCGGTGCGGGCGCCGGTCGCGGCCGCGAGGTCTCGTACGAGTGCACCCGGCGGACGGTGGGTGACGGTGCCGAAGCCGAGTCCGGTGACCGGGACGAACCCGTCGGGGGTTTCCGCGCCCAGGTCGGCGACGGTGATCTCGTCGGCGATCACGAGGGAGCCGACGGGCGCCTCGGGCTGGAAGCCGCCCGCGATCCCGGCGGAGACGACGAGGGCGTAGGGGGTGCGGGCGAGGGCCGTGGCGGTGGAGGCGGCGGCAGCGGCCGGACCTACGCCGGCGGCGATGACATCGACCCGGCTGTCGCCCGTGAACGCCCGTGCCACCGCGTCCCGTTCGGCGGGGACGGCGGTGGCGACGAGAATCCGTACGGAGGACGGAGTGGACGCGGACGTGGTCAGGAGTCCTTCTTGAACTTGAAGGACCACAGGCCCTTGACCGTCTTGTCGCCCTCCTTGATGGAGACGACGGTCGAGTTGCCGGTCGCGCCGTACTGGGTGTTGAAGAACACGCTGCCGGGGATCGTGCGGTAGGTCTTCTTGCTGGAGTCGGTCAGCGGCTGACCGTTCATCAGGATCGTCCAGCCGTTGTCGGCGATCTTCGGGTCGACACCGAAGCGCACGGTGTCGTCCGGGTCGACCGAGATCGACGTGGAGGCCTTCAGGCACTTCGCCAGGTCCGCGGTCTTCACCGCGTCGCCGTCGTTGTAGCAGGTGGCCTCCGTGTGGACCGAGTTCCTCCCGACGGTGATCGTCGAGATCGGCGTCGGCTTGTCGCACGCCGACAGGACGAGCAGTCCGGCGGAAACGGCACCGGCGGCGGCGACGGCGCGGCGGCGTCGCACAGCGGATTGCATGGTCATGGGGCGAAGGCTATCGGGCCCGTCCAGTACTCCCCCCACGTGGGGTGCGGCGCGGCGGGCCGGGTGGTGCGGGTTAGGCCACTCGCGGGCGTCCACCGGCCCCGTGACGTGCGGAGGCGAGCAGCCCGCGCAGGGTGGTCAGCCAGCCCAGGGCGATGACTCCGGCGGCGAGGGTGAAGCCGAGGGTGCCGTTCAGCGGCATGACGATGCCGATCGCGCCGCCCAGCACCCAGGCCATCTGGAGCATCGTCTCGGACCGCGCGAACGCCGAGGTGCGCACCAGCTCGGGCACGTCCCGCTGGATCAGCGCGTCCAGGGACAGCTTGGCCAGCGCCTGGCAGAACCCGGCCGTAGCCGCGAGACAGGCCACCAGCACGGCGCCGAAGAAGATCGCCGCGGTGATGGCCGCGCCCAGGACCAGCGCGACGACGGTCACGATGATGAGTTCCGGGGCCCGTTGCCGCAGCCAGGAACCGACCGCCGTACCGAGCGCGTTGCCCACGCCCGCCGAGACGGCGACGATGCCCAGCGACACGGCCGCGCTCTGCCCGGTCATCGGGTGCTCGCGCAGCAGGAACGCGAGGAAGAAGGTCAGGAAGCCGGAGAGCCAGCGCAGTGCCGCGTTGGCGCCCAGGGCGTGGGTGACGGCGATGCCGACCGTGCGCAGCCCCGGACGCTTGACCTCCTTGGTGTGCGGGCCGTGCAGATGGTCCTCGTCCGCCGCGAGCAGCGCCGTGTCCTCGCCCTTGGCCGAGTCGACCTTGGGGTCCAGGGAGAACGACAGGACCGTACCGGCGACGAAGATCACGAAGGCGCCGTAGAGCGGCCAGGGGTCGCCGATGGCGTGCAGGCCGCCCGCGATCGGGGCGGCGACGCCGGTGGCGAGGAGCCCGGCGAGGGTGACTCTGGAGTTGGCCTTCACCAGGGAGATGCGGGGTGGCAGCAGCCGGGGCACCACGGCGCTTCTGACGACGCCGTACGCCTTCGAGGCGACCAGGGCGCCCAGGGCGGCCGGATACAGCTCCAGGCTGCCGCTGGCGACCGCGCCGGAGATGATCAGCGCGAGGAGGGCGCGGGCCAGCATCGCGGCGGCCATCGCGGCGCGGCGGCCGTGCGGGAGTTTGTCGAGGAGGGGCCCGATCACCGGCGCGAGGACGGTGAAGGGCGCCATGGTGATCGCGAGATAAAGGGCGACCCGCCCCCGGGCCTCATCGGTCGGGACGGAAAAGAAAACCGTCGAGGCGAGGGCGACGGTGATCATGACGTCGCCCGCGCCGTTCACCGCGTGCAGTTCGATCAGTCTGCCGAGGCCCGACTCGCCCGCGCCGTGCGCGTGGGTCGCCTTGCGGATGCCGCGGGCGGTACCGGTGACGGGGAAGTGCAGGGCACGACCCATCGCGCGGACGGAACCGCTCACCCGGCCCGAACCGCCACCTCGGATGTTCCCCTTCGCGCCACCGACCCCGGTGGCACCTTGGGGCGACCTCGCGGCTGCCACCCCGTCATAGTGCCCCGAGAACGGCGTGAGTAGTGCGGTTACCGCGCGTATGGAGGCGTACGGGGATGGATTCAGTGCCCTTGCACAGGTCTCCGGGGGACAGCCGCACAGGTCTCGGTATGGCCGCCGCGCAGCGCCCGAGGGACCGTCGGTGTGGGCGCATGGCGCGGGAGAAGGTAGCGTGCGTAGCGCGCCGTGGCGATTGTTCTCGGCCGCGCGCCTCTCGGCCATCCCGCAGAATGGATGGCGTAGGCGTGCCCGAGCGCGATCGGGCGCGGACGTCGACGCGGCCCTCCACCAGTGCCTCCACGGGCCTGGTACATGTCTTTCAGCCGCTCCGTCCGCTCCCTTCGCCACACCAGGCGCACCCGTGAGACGGCGTAGGAGAGAAGCGATACCTGTGAGCGCAGCGACCACGCGAAGCCGCACCCCCGACCGCCTGTGCGCCGAGGCCGTCGACCTCGCCCGTGCCGCAGCCGAGGAGGCCGCCGCGCCCGGCGTGGTCGGCGAGCATGCCGGCTTCGAATCCGAGGGCGACCGTGTGGTCACGCACTTCTTCGAGTGCAAGGAGTTCGGCTACCGGGGCTGGCGCTGGGCGGTGACGGTCGCGAGGGCGTCCCGCGCGAAGCTGATCACCCTGGACGAGGTCGTGCTGCTCCCCGGCCCGGACTCGCTCCTGGCCCCCGAATGGGTCCCGTGGAGCGAGCGCCTGCGCCCCGGCGACATGGGCCCCGGCGACCTGCTCCCCACCGACGCGGAGGACCTCCGCCTGGAGCCCGGCTACACGGGCGAGGACGAGCCCCCGCCGAATTCCGCGGTCTCCGAGGAGATGGCGGAACTGGTCGAGGCGGAGGACGCGGAGGTGACGGCGGGGGTGCCCGCGGCGCTCCCGTTCGCGCCGACGCGCGGCTCGATCGCCTCGGTGGCGGAGGAACTGGGCATCCGCCGCGCCCGGGTCCTCTCCCGCTACGGCCTCCACGTCGCCGCCGACCGCTGGGAGGACGGCTTCGGCCCGAAGACCCCGATGGCCCAGGCGGCTCCGGCGGCCTGCGTCAGCTGCGGCTTCCTGGTCGCGGTCGGCGGCTCCCTGGGCCAGGCGTTCGGCGTCTGCGCGAACGAGTTCTCCCCGGCGGACGGCCACGTCGTGTCCCTGTCCTACGGCTGCGGCGGCCACTCGGAAGCGGCGGTCATGCCCAAACCGCCCCAGCCGCCGCCGCACGTGATCGACGAGACGATGGTCGACCCGTTCCCGCTGCGGCCTGCGGCGGATTCGGGGTCGGTGTCGGTGGGCGTGGACGAGGATTCTGCGGAGTTGGGGCACTCGTAGAGGTGTGCCGGTCGGTTCACGGCTTGGGCTGGCCGGTGCCCCTGTCTTCTCCGTAGCGCGGCAGGTTGTCCGTGGAGATCGTCCAGTCGGCGATGGTGACGTCCTCGCCGTAGACGAAGTCCTTGCGGGTGGCGTAGCGGGGGCCGTCGGGGGTGGCGTGGATGTCGGTGAGGACGGCTCCGGTACCGGTGCGAGGGTCGAAGACGGCGTAGGTGGGGATCCCGATCAGGGGATAGTCGCGCATCTTGCCGACCCAGTCGTTGTCCGGATTGGAGCGGGAGACCACTTCGATGGCGGCGATGAGGGTGTGCGGGTCGAACGAACCCGGCACGTCCATGTCTGCCCACGCGATCACCATCACATCGGGGTGGCGCATGATGCCCTCGGCTTCGGCTTCCACATCCGGTGTCCCTGTGTGAGCGACCAGGTCCTCCGGCATGGCCTTCTCCAGGCGCTTGCGAAGATGGAGCGTGGTCAGCTCGTGCGGACCGATGGGCGCCATCATGTCGTGGACGATCCCTTCCTTGGTGATCTCGAACTTGCCGGGAAGGGTGTCGTCCATGGACTCCACGACGTCCCTCATGGCCCGGTACTGGTGGGTGGCGCCCTGTTGCGCGTTGTCCGGGGCGATGGTCATGGCGCTCGCTCCTCGTGGTCTGTGCCCAGGGGCAGGGATCGTCCCCTTCATGCTAGGCGGCCCCCGGAAGATCGGTTCGGCACTCATGGCAGAGCCCCGGGGTCGGTGAGCGGAAGGCGTGGTCGCAGCCTTCGCAGTTCTGGAGCGGGTGCCGTACGGCTGCCGCCGCCGATGACGTACACGGGGCGGTCTTCCGATGCCGACCTGTCCGGCGCCTGTCTCTGATACACATCT
>NZ_JBLTJC010000532.1:0-5753 GCF_048158785.1 Streptomyces colwelliae
CTCGTTGTCGGCGGCCACGTCGGCGGACTGCTGCTTGGGGATCTCGACGCTGTCGACGGCGTCCGCGGCCTCGACGGTTTCGACGGCCTCCGTCGCCGTCGTCTCCACCGTGTCCTCGGCCCCCGTCGCCGCTCGTTGCTGCGGCGCGAGCGAGCTCGTCGGCGAAGTAGGCGAGGAGCCGGGCGTAGAGCTGCCCCTTCTCCCCACGCGGCGTGCGGGGTGGATCCGATTCCCAGGTCCACACCGTCTCGCGGCGCACGCTGGTCGCCTTGCCCATCTGCGTCACGGTCCAGCCGAACTCCTCGCGGAGCCTGACGCGTGCGGCCGGGTCCGGCAGCGGCGGCACCGGGCCGTCGACCGGGATCCGTGCGAGCACCGCCGTTACCGGGTCGGTTGCCGGGTCCACTTCCACCTCCACCCTCAAAAACAGGATCTAACGCGAATCTAACGTACCCGCACCGACCGCCGATTGCAAGTTCTGTTTGCATTTCAATGTGCATTATGGTTGTTGCTTGTTCTGGTTTCAAGATGTAAGTTGATTGCTCGTTGAGAGGGGCCGCCGCTGGATGGCGGGCGCGCCCCCAAACAGGGGCGGCACACACCGAGCCCACCCCCGTCCGAGCTGGGAGCCCCGTTCCTGTCGGGCATGACACCTGAGGAGTACGACAGCCATGGCCTTTCCCTCTCGGCACGTTCTGCCCCCTGAGCCCGGGGAGCCTGCCGCGCCCGGGTCGCGGATCACCGTGGAGGCCGGCGACATCCTGATGCGACGAGGTCTCAACGATCACGCCCGCTCGGCCCACGTGAACGTGATCGAGGCCGCCAAGGCGCTGGAGGACTTCCGCCTCGGTCGCAACGCCGCGCTGGAGCGCGCTGAGATCCTCGCCCGCCGGGCCGTCACGACCTTCCAGGAGCGCACCGGCGAGCACGACGAGGCCGCTTGGCAGGCCGTCGTGGTTTACATGGTGGAGCTGTGGGCGAGCCGCTACACCGCGGGCCGCCCGGCCGCCTTCGACCCGGCCCCGGCCCCGCCGTCCCTGTTCACCCCGGGGCACCCGCTGCGGCTGGAGACGGTCAGCCGCGATGCCCACGACCACGTCCTCGGCGCCGGCCGGTCGCTGGAGCGGGCGGCGCGCGGCGTGGACACGATCGACATCGCCCGCGCACAGCACGGCATGCACGAAGCCGCCCGGCTGCTTCATGACCAGCTCGACGGTCTGTCCACGCCGCTGTGGGTGCTCATCAGCCGGTTGTGCGCCGAGATCCACGCGGAGAACCTCCGCATTCTGAAGACGCCCGCCCCGGGCACCTCGGCCTGAACCTCTTCTCGTCGTCGCCGGGCGCATGCCCGCTGCCCGGCATCACCCCTTCGCCACCAGCCAGGAGTTCACCATGAGCATCACCACGCCCGTCTTGTCCGCCGTCGGCCCCGTCCGGGCCGGGCAGCTGTGGCAGGACATGGCCCCCGACATGGTCGATCGCGAGCGGATGCTGCGCGTGGTCGCCGTGGGCGCGACACACGCCGACTGCGTGGTCGAGCGCGACAACAGGCCGGGCGCGGCCGGCCGCAAGGCGCGTCCGCTGGCACTGAGGCGCTTCGCGACGAGCGCCTTCACCCTGATCGAGGACGTCGTCGACGACGCCGACCAGCTCGTCTACGCCCGTTTCCTGGCGGCGATCACGGGCGTGCAGGGCGGCAGTCCGTCACCCGTGGAGTACGCGACCGCGGCGCTGCGCGTACACAAGGAGCTCACCGCCGAGGCAGCGAAGGGCCAGGACTGACCCGGCCCTCGGCACCCGCCTGTCCAGCCGCGCGGCGGCCGCCCGAGGGTGGCCGCCGGTCCCGCACCCCGCTAACCCACGGCCTGGTGGCCGATTCGTGTGATCGCTGATGGAAGGAAGCAGAGAAGAGATGGCGTTGTCGGCGAAGACCGGGGCCGCCCAGGCCCCGGACACCGCGTCCGGAGACGAGGTGTTGCAGTCCGGTGAGATCGTGGCCGTGGAAGGCTGGCCGGGCGAATGGGAGCTGATGGAGCCCGGGCCCGGTCCTGGTGTGTGGACCGTGGAGTCCGCGCGGCTCGAAAACCGGGTGAGCGCGCAGGCCGCGGTGAGCGCGCTGCAGCGCCTGGTTGACGCTCCCCACGTGCGGCGGGGCGACCTGGTGATGCAGTCCTACCCCGAGCAGGAGCGTGCCGCAGTGGTCGGCACCGTGTTCCGGCTGGGCCAGTGGGTGGCGGTGAAGTCGTACACGCTGCCCGACGGCAGGGTCTGGCGCACGATGGACGCGGTCGACCGGCTGGAGGTGGTCACGCCGGAGCAGCTGGCCGCGGCCGTCCGCCGGGATGTCACCCACGGCGCGCACCGGGGCCGGATCGTGCAGGCAGTCGTGTCCTCGCGCGCCGGGCAGTTCCGCGTGGTGTGCACCTGTGCGCCGGGGGCCGGCGAGATCTGCCGCGACGGCCGCAAGGTCACCTGGTGCCCCAGCCTGAACAGCGCCCGGGACCTGTGGGACTGGCACGTGTACGGCACTGACCCTGCCGGGAGCGCCTCGTAGTTGTCCGAATCCCGGTGACCGCCGCAAAGGTGGAGCCACCCTTTGGCCGGACACAGGACTCCTCGGCCTCACCGGGGCGAGAATGGCGGCCATGTCACTCTCCCTGGCCCGCTGTGTGGAAGCGGTTGCCCGCCTGCTGGATGCCTGCGGCCCGCTGGAGCCGGTCCGGCTGTGCATGAGCGAGGCGGACGTGCAGGCGGAAGTGTGCGCGAGCGGGCCGGCCGCCTCGGCGAGCATGGCGCGGCTGGCAGCAGCGTGCGGCGAGGCGGCCGGCCTCCCGGCCCACCGTGACGGTGTGCTGACGGTGGACCTGGAGGGGGAGCTGCTCCTGGTGGCCGCCGTGGATGCACCGGTGCGCGGCGGCGTCCCGGGGGGACGGCTGACGTCGGCGGAGGCAGCGGCCGAACTGCTGCGGACACTGGTCCCGTGGACGGCCGCACTGGACCAGGAGCGGTTGCCGGGGGCGCAGTTGTGGGTGGAGGACGACGGCCGGGGTTTCACGGTCCGGCTGCTGGCGACAGCCGCGAGCAGTGACGACATGGAGGGGGTCGCCGCTGCCGCCGGCGCAGGGCTGGAGCGGATCCGGACCCGGCGCACCGACAGCGGACTGGACGGCCAGGGATGTCTCCCGTGCGGGCGGACCGTCCACCTCGGGGTCGTCCCCCTCTCCTGACCACCGGCGGCGGCTGATGTCCCCGTCCGGTGCACGGTGCGCAGCGGGCGGAGTCGGCTGAGGATCCGCCCCACCGGCTGGTCCGCGCTCTCCCGCGCGGGAGGAGCATGCCGAGGCCCCGGCCCATCGCCCGCGTGAGGCGTGAGGAGCGGCGGTCCGGCGTGGGCGGTGGCCTGCTTCCCCCGAGGGTGGGAGAGCTGCACGAACTTCCGATCGTTGTTGCTTATTGGCATTTCAATATGTAAGATTGTTCGTGTTGAGGGCACTTCTTCCCTCCAACGCACATCGCTTGGAGCTGCACTGCAGCTCCCCCATGCCCCCTTCCGGAGAACTCCCATGTCCGAAGCCGAAGTCGTCCGCACCGTCATAGCCCGGCTCGTCGCCGAGGCCGACGAGACCCAGGCGCAGCTCATCCACGAACTCGCCCGCCAGGCCGGCTACCTGTGGCGCTGCGGGAACCCGGCCTGCCCCGACTACAACGACCGGGGCCGGCGCTACTGCCAGGGCTGCGGCTGGGGCCGCAAGGGCAAGCCGGTCGGCGACGTCCACCCGTGCATGTACACCGAACGCCGGTGGACCAGGCTGCGCCGCGCGCTCCTCAAGCACTACGCCCCCGATGCCCCGATGCCCGACGCCGTGGTCTTCGACTACTGGGGCGGGCCCGGCTGGCGCGGCGCCGAGGTCACCGAGATGTACGGCGGCATGACCGAAGAGATCACCGACGGCTTCCGCGACCGGGCCCGCTTCGAGGACATCGCCGCCGCGCTCGACTCCCTCACCAAGTGGTCGGAGCCGAGCTATGGCGAACACATCCGCGTCGTCCTGACCCCTTGAACCCCGCCGCCCGCCGGGGTCCGGCGAGCAACCGCTGGGCCCTGGGGCCGCAGAGAGCGAACCCGCCGTGTCCACTCTGCTGATCGGCTGCTGGTCCAAGGACCGCGCCACCCTCAGCATCACCGCTTCCCACCAGGTCGCCGACGGGGACCAGGCCGCCATCGACGCCCTCACCCGGCCCGCGTTCGCCCAAGGCGCGAACTGGGCGTGCGAGTTCGACGTCGACGCACATCGTCGCGCCGTGCAGCGCGCGTACGAGGAGTTCGCCCGCGACGACGGCGCCTGGGTCGACGACACCGTCGAGCACTACGAGCCCGACGCCTACTGACCGTCCCACCACCGGGCGGCCTTGCACCCCGGGCCGCCCGGCCCCCTCCCTCTCCCGCGCCTCCACATCCGAAGGGCTCCCGCATGCTCGACCACACCGAATTCGAATGGGTCCCCGCCGACGCCACACCGGTCCTGCTCTACCCCGGCTTCACCTCCGACGACGCGCTCGTGGAGCCCGGCGAGATCACCGCCGCCGTCTACAACGGCAGCGACGGCATCGCCCTCCACGGCACCCGCGACGAGGTGCTCGCCCTCCTCCTCCGGCTCGCCGACGCCGTCCGCAACGCTCCGCCCGTCCCGACCACGGAGGCGTGCATCGCAGCCTCGACCGACCCCTCCACCTGGGTGCCGGGACCACTCACCGAATCGCTGGCCCCGAGCACCAGGGCCTGGCCCCTGTGCGATTCCGAGACCCCCCAGCCCATCGCGGCCGACCCCCGCCTGGCCACCTGTTCCAACTGCGTCGACGCCTTCAACGAGCACGGGCCGCTGACCCCCCTCCGCCTCGTCCACTTCCTCCCCGACCAGCCCTGACCCACCCACCGCGAAGGCCGCTTCCGTGACCAACTCCAAGCCTGCGCGCCGACCGAAGCCCCTCCCCGAGATCGGCGCCACCTACGCCGAGCGCAGCGAGCTGTGGCGCCACCACATCCTCGGCGCACGCCAGGTTCATGTCTGGACCGTCACCAGCCACATCGACGGCCGCGTCGCCTTCAACGGCCACACCGAGCCGACGTTCTCCGCCTACTGGATCGGCAAGCACCTGATGCGCTGCGAACCCGACGGCTCCCCCACCGACCCCACGTACGTGGAGCGCGAACGTGCCCGCCTCCAGGACATGGAGAGGCAGCACGCCGCCCTTCCCCCGCTCGACCAGGTCATCAACGAACTGATCGCCGAGAAGCTCCGGCCCTCCCGACCACACCCCGTTCCGGTGCCGGGCCCCGCAGGGGCCCGGCACCCCGACCTGAGGCACCCATGAACACTCCGCATGACGCAGCCGGCTCTCTCTACGAAGCCCTCCTCGCCGAAGCCCAGCAGTGGGCGTGCGACGACGCCGAGGACCAGAAGGTGCTCGACGCGATCGACTACGCGCCCACCCCGCACGACAAGCTCGCGCTGCTGCAGAACTCCAACCTCGTCCCCTACGAACCGGTCTGGTGAGGTCGGCGAGTCCGTCGTCAAGCCGGAGAAGGGGTGATGCCGCCGACCTCGACGACACAGTCGGCGGCGAACACGATGAGCAGGATCGTGCGCAGCGGCCACGATCGTCTCCGCCAGGAACCGCCGCTCGATCTTCCACACCCCGTACAGCTCGCGCCGCCGGCTTGGCGGCAGTTGGCAGCAAGAGCGTCGTCCACA
>NZ_JBLTJC010000533.1:0-5747 GCF_048158785.1 Streptomyces colwelliae
GCGCGGCCAGGGGTGGCACACATTTTCGCGTTCTGGGAAAGCCGTGCCTTCTACGACTCCTTCATGGCCCGGTCCCACGACCGGCTGGCGTCGGCCCAGGCGGGCACCTTCAAGGACGCGCAGGTCAAGCTGTTCGACCACCGCTTCGACGTGAAGACCGGCTTCGAACCGCGCTTCACCGACGCCGACCTGGTGCGGGTGGCCCTGTGCCGCGTCCACGAGGAACGCGCCGAGCACTTCACGCTGATGCAGGAGAAGGTCTGGAACCCGGCGATGGCCGGTTCCCCCGGCATGCTCCGAGGGCTGTTCGGCGAGGCCCCGGGACACGAGTTCATGGTGCTGTCGATGTGGCACTCGGCCGCCGAGCACGGCAAGTACCGCACCGAGCGGGTCGAGCGGCTCGCCCTACGGGCCCAGATCGAGGCGGACGTCGCCTCCCTCACGGGCGACATCGTGCAACTGGAACCGTCCTGGACGGTTTGAAATCCGAACTGACGTCATCGGCGTCCCGCTGTGTGAATCGTGCGCCCCTATGTGGCCGATCGGGCAGAATTCGTGTGACCTACGCCGTATGGAGCCCGTACGAGTGCTCGATATGCCCTCACTCGATCTAGGGTTTTGGCATGGCACGACCACGGCGCATCGTCCTTGTCCGGCACGGCGAGTCAACGGGCAATGTTGATGACACTGTGTACGAGCGTGAACCCGACCATTCCCTGGCGCTGACCGACCAGGGCTGGCGACAGGCGGAGGAGACTGGAAAGCGGTTGCGGGAGGTGTTCGGCCGCGAGCGCATCAGCGTGTACGTCTCCCCGTACCGACGTACGCACGAGACCTTCCGCGCCTTCCACCTCGACCCCGACCTCGTCCGCGTACGCGAGGAGCCACGGCTGCGCGAACAGGACTGGGGGAACTGGCAGGACCGAGACGACGTACGCCTCCAGAAGGCGTACCGGGACGCGTACGGGCACTTCTTCTACCGCTTCGCCCAGGGTGAGTCCGGTGCCGACGTCTACGACCGCGTGGGCGGCTTCCTGGAGAGCCTGTACCGCAGTTTTGAGGCCCCCGACCACCCGCCGAACGTGCTCCTGGTGACACACGGCCTGGCGATGCGGCTGTTCTGCATGCGCTGGTTCCACTGGACGGTCGCGGAGTTCGAGTCCCTGTCGAATCCGGGGAACGCCGAGATGCGGATGCTCGTTCTGGGAGAGGACGGCAGGTACGCGCTGGACCGGCCGTTCGACAGCTGGCGAGACCCGGAGCCGTACGGGATCACCGGATAGAGTGGCGGACCGATGATCGCTGACTCCTCTTCCGACACTCCCGACCGGCGCCTGGACCGCGCCCTGGCCAGCTTGCGTGGACTCGCCGTGGGCGACGCGCTGGGCTCACAGTTCTTCGTCCCCGCGAACCACCCGCTGCTCAAGCGCCGCGAACTGCCCCCGTCGCCCTGGCAGTGGACGGACGACACGGAGATGGCCTGCTCCGTGGTCGCCGTCCTGGCCGCCCACCACCGCGTCGACCAGGACGCCCTGGCGCACTCCTTCGCCGAACACCACGACTTCGACCGCGGCTACGGCCCCGCGGTCAACCGGCTGTTGCGCCTCGTCCGCGAAGGCGGCGACTGGCGCGAACTGTCCGCAGCGCTCTTCAACGGACAGGGATCGTGGGGCAACGGCGCGGCGATGCGTATCGCGCCCCTGGGTGCCTGGTACGCGGACGACCCCGAGCAGGCCACCCACCAGGCGGAGATCTCCGCCTACCCCACGCACCAGCACCGTGAGGCCGTGGTCGGCGCCATGGCCGTCGCCGCGGCCGCCGCGCTGGCCGCGGCTCCCAGCGGCCCGCCCAGTGCCGAGGCACTTCTCGACGGCGTCATCGCACTCGTACCGAAGAGCGCCGTCGGTGCGGGCCTGCGGCGCGCCCGGGACATGCTCGACTACGCCGATCCGGGCACCGTCGCGGCCGTACTCGGCTGCGGACGTCGTACGTCCGCTCACGACACGGTCCCCTTCGCGCTCTGGTCGGCCGCGCGCGGCCTCAGCGACTACGAGGGGGCGTTCTGGGGCACCTCCCAGGTCGGCGGGGACGTGGACACCACCTGCGCCATCGTGGGCGGCGTGATCGCCGGCGGGAAGGCGGGGACGCCGCCCGCCGAATGGCTGGAGCGGACGGAGTCGCTGCCGGGCTGGGTTCCGGTGTCCGTCTGACGTCCTCGCTTTTCCACCGGGCGGCGCCGCCCGCATCCGGATGAAACTCTCTGTGCCTGTTGGGAACTCTCCGTGACCGCCCGCCCGTTGTCGTGGCAGTTGCTGTGCGACACATGGGTCCGCACGGACAGGACACGACAGTCGGGGGGCGCGGTCATGAGGTTTTCGCTGGTATTGATGGGCCGGGCCCCGACAGGGCCCGGCCGGTCAGCCGCCCCCCGCGCCCGCCGTGCCCGCGAGTGCGTCGAGGTCGCTCTTGCGGACCCGGATCACCAACCAGGCGGTGACCAGGGCGAGTACGGCCATCGCGGCGGCCGGTACGAAGGCCGTCGAGATGCCGTGCGCGAGCACCTCGTGCCCCCATGGCGCGGGCAGTTGGTGCGTCTTGGAGAACGTCGCTTTCTGCTCAGCCGATCCGTCGGCCAGGAACTTCGGCAGCTGCTTCTTCGCCTCGTCCTTGCCTGCCGAGCCGAACACCGTGGTCAGGATGGACAGACCGAGCGAACCGCCCACCTGCTGCATGGCGTTGAGCAGCGCGGAGGCCGCGCCCGCTTCGTGCTGGGCGACACCGGAGACGGCGGTCACCGTCAGCGTCACGAAGTTCAGGCCCATCCCGAAGCCGAACACGAGCATCGGGCCGAGCACTCCGCCGACGTACGAACTGTCCGAGCTGATCAGGGTCTGCCAGGCCAGCCCGATCACCGCGAGCGTCGACCCGATGAGCATGAAGGGCCGTGGCCCGAGCACCGGGAGGAACCGTTGGGACAGCCCCGCGCCGGCCGCGATCACGACCGTCACCGGCAGGAAGGCGAGACCCGCCTGGATCGGGGTGTACCCCAGCACGTTCTGCACGAAGAGGACGATGTAGAAGAACATGCCGAACATCGCAGCGGCCAGGCTCAGCATGATCACGTACGTGCCCGAGCGATTGCGGTCGGCGAACATCCTGAGCGGAGTGATCGGCTCCTTGGCCCGGGACTCCGTGATCACGAAGGCCAGCAGCAGGACGACCGCCGCGGCGAAGGAGCCGATGGTCAGGCTGTCGCGCCACCCCTTGTCGGCCGCGCGGATGAAGCCGTAGACGAGGGACGCCATGCCCGCCGTCGAGGTCAGCGCGCCCGTGATGTCGAAGCGGCCGGTGTGGCGTTCGGACTCGTTGATGTACAGCGGTGTGAGCACGGCGATCAGTACGCCGATCGGCAGGTTGACGAAGAACACCCAGCGCCAGTCGAGCCACTCGGTGAGCATGCCGCCCGCGAGCAGACCGATCGCGCCGCCGCCCGCCGAGACCGCGGCGAAGACTCCGAACGCCCTGTTCCGCTCCGGGCCTTCGGGGAACGTGGTGGTGATCAGTGCCAGCGAGGTGGGCGACGCGATCGCGCCACCTACGCCCTGCAGCACGCGCGCGGCCAGCAACTGCCAGGGTTCCTGGGCGAGACCGCCGAGCAGCGAAGCGAAGGTGAAGAGCAGGATGCCGGTGGTGAACACCCGCCGCCGGCCGAGGATGTCACCGGCTCGGCCGCCGAGAAGCAGCAGGCCGCCGAAGGTGAGCGTGTAGGCGCTGACGACCCAGGTGAGGTCGGTGGTGCTGAAACTGAGTGCGGCTTGAATGTGCGGGAGCGCGATGTTCACAATCGTCGCGTCGAGTACCACCATGAGTTGGCAGGCCGCGATGACCGCGAGTGCGATGCCGGGATGCCCCTCCCGGCGGGCCGCTCCTGGCTTTGGGTGCTGAGTCAACTGAGAGGTTGTCACTATGGGTCCCCCACAAGTGTGTTAGTGAACGCTCGCGTTCACTGCCGCGTCAACGGTAGTGAGTCCCCGACAGTGAACGCAAGCGTTCACTTAACTCGCCTTCGTGCGGCTCGTCCCCGTCGTTGCCACGTGACGCATCCCTGATCCCCGGAATCCCCATTCCACTGCTCGCTGGAGACACTCAGATGGTTACTTCGGGCTGGACGGCCGCCCCCGCTCAGACGGCCTCCCTCCGACGCCGCGGCGCCGTGCTCGAACGCGCGATCCTGGACGCCGCGTTGGAACAACTCGGCACGGTCGGATGGAACGCGCTCACGATGGAAGGCGTCGCCGCCCGCGCCCAGACCGGCAAGGCCGCGGTCTACCGGCGCTGGTCGTCCAAGGAGGACCTCGTTGCGGATGCGCTGCAGGCAGGGCTGCCGCGCCTGAACGAGGCACCCGACCTCGGGAGCGTGCGTGAGGACCTGCTGACGTTGTGCGCGCAGGCGCGCGACGCGATGTACTCGCGCCCCGGATACGCCTTGCGCTCGGTGATTCACGAATGCGACACCGCCCAGGCGGAGCGCTTCCACGGCGTGATCTTCGAAGGGGTCGTGGAGCCGACGATCCGACTGCTCGGGGAGGTGATCAACCGTGGAATAGAGCGGGGTGAGGTCCGCTCCGACGCCTCCAACAGCTATGTCCTGGACGCCATCCCGGCGATGATGATGTACCGCTCGAAGATGTGCGGCAGTGAATGGGGCGACCACGACATCGAGGAAATGATCGACCAGTTGATGGTTCCGCTGCTCCGGCCCGGCGGTGCGTAAAGCCGGATCGGAACGGTCTTCGGCGGGCTCGGGGAAACCCGGGTGTCGCAGGGGGTTCCGAGCGGCGTACCCTGAGGGCGCCATGCCGTACGAACCACCCACTCATGCCGTCGAGCGCTCACTCCGCGCCACGACCGGCGCCAAGGTCATTGCCGGCGTCGACGAGGTGGGGCGCGGTGCGTGGGCCGGCCCCGTCACCGTCTGCGCGGCGGTCACCGGACTGCGCCGACCGCCCGAAGGCCTCACCGACTCCAAGCTCATCGCGGTCAGACGACGCACCGAACTCGCCGAAGAACTCCGCAAGTGGGTCACGGCCTACGCCTTGGGGCACGCCTCCCACGAAGAGATCGACGACCTGGGGATGACGGCCGCGCTCCGTCTCGCCGCGGTGCGGGCCCTGGAAGCCTTGCCCGTTCGCCCCGACGCGGTCATCCTCGACGGGAAGCACGATTACCTCGGGGACCCCTGGCGGGTCCGTACGGTGATCAAGGGCGACCAGTCGTGCGTGGCGGTCGCGGCCGCTTCGGTGATCGCCAAGGTTCAGCGCGACAAAATGATGGCCGAACTGGGCATCGACCATGCAGACTTCGCTTTCGCGGCCAACGCCGGGTATCCCTCACCCGTGCACAAGGCCGCACTGGAGGAGCGGGGCCCCACCCCGTACCACCGGTTGTCATGGGCGTATCTTGATGCGCTGCCCCAGTGGCGGCACCTCAAGAAGGCCCGCAGTTGGGCGGAGGGAAACGTTCCGCAGATCGAGGGCCAGCTCGGCTTCGACTTCTGACCGTTCCGCTCGCACTCATGTGCCACCCGCTGCCGCAAGTCGCACCAGTGTTTGGCGGACAAGGCGGTCCACGCCCTGTCGTTGACGCACCCAGCGCGCCGGCAAGCTCCTGTCGGCGTTCGTCGACGACCTGTCGAACTGGTACGTCCGCCGCTCCCGTCGCCGCTTCGCCGTCGGCCTCGACGGGGA
>NZ_JBLTJC010000534.1:0-5694 GCF_048158785.1 Streptomyces colwelliae
TCGCCGTGGACGTCTCGGAGTTGAAGTTCAAGGAGGACTCCCAGGCCTACGGCATCTACGAGTTGCCCGTCTCCTGGTGAGCCGTCACGGGAGCAGCTCGATGATCGTGGCGTTGGCCGTGCCGCCGTGACGAGCTGGTCGCGGATCTGGCGGACCGTGGCGGCCTCCAGGGCGGCGCAGGCCGGTGAGGTGACCGGGAAGTACGCGTCGGCCTCCACGCGGCGCAGGCCCGCCTCACGGAGCAGGCGCGGGAGTCGGCGGCCGTAGGAGAGGTCGGCGCCGCGGTCGGCGAGGAGCTTGCGGAAGCCGTGGCGGAGGCGGTTCGCCAGTTGTTGCTCGGGGCCGTGTTCGTCGGGGCAGAGGAGGGGCTGGAGGGCGGGGTCGGCGTCCTCGATCAGGAGGCGTCCGCCGGAGCGCAGGGACTTGATCATCGAGCGCAACGCCCGTTCCCGGTCCGGGACATGGACGAGTACGAGCCGGGCGTGCACGAGGTCGAAGCCCTCCCCCGGCGGTTCCTCGGCGCCCACGTCGTGGACGCGCACCTCGATCGGCGGGCGGGCGGCCGAGGCGACCTGCGAGGTGTCGATGTCGGTCGCGACGACCTTTCCGGTCGGGCCGACCTTCTTGGCCAGCCAGGACACCACCGAGGTACCGCCGACACCGACCTCCCAGACGCGCCAGCCCGGTCCGACGCCAAACCCCTCCAGGTGCCGGAACGTGGTGGGGTCGAAGAGCGTGGCGAAGGCGTCGAAGCGCTGTCCCGCCTCGGACTGCCGGTTGTCGAGGAGATACCCGTCGGATCGCGTCATGCCGCGATCATCCCAGTTGCCCCGCTTGTCGACAGGGGGCGACGCTCCGGTTGTCGGGAGGGCTAAGCCACGGTTGCCGGAGGGGCGGAGCCACGTTGTCGGGAGGGGAGAAGCCACGGTTGCGGGGAGGGGCGAAGCTCCGGTCCACCGCACCCTCGCCACGACCGTGCACCGGTTCGTCCACAGCCGGGAACAAAGCGGAGGATTCCGTTCCCACAGGCTTACCCACGGCTCATGCCGGCCTGGCAAACTGGCACGCCAAGGCGCAGAAATGCGATGCGAGGGGATCCACGCAAGGAGAGCCGGATGTCCATGGCAGGGAATCTTCGGAAGGTCACGGGCCTCGGCAGGGTCGGCGGCCTCCGCAAGGTGGCGCGGCTGGCCCGGCGGCACCCGCGGGTCGACCTGAGCCACCATGCCCGGTCACCGCTGGGCTCCTCGGTGGTGAAGTGCGTCACGTATCAGGACGGCGCGCGCGTCCCCGTCGCCGGCGACCTGGTGGACACCGTCGAGCGGGTGCGCAAGAAGGAGGACAGCTTCGTCTGGCTCGGCTTGCACGAGCCGACGAACGAGGAGTTCGCGGGCATCGCCGAGCTCTTCGACCTGCACCCGCTGGCGGTCGAGGACGCGATCGAGGCCCATCAGCGCCCCAAGGTGGAGCGCTACGGCGAGACGCTGTTCGCGGTGTTCAAGACGGTCTGCTACGTCGAGCACGAGAAGCTGACCGCGACGAGCGAGGTCGTGGACACCGGCGAGATCATGGTGTTCGTCGGCGCCGACTTCGTCATCACTGTGCGGCACGGGCGGCACGGCTCGCTGGGGCCGCTGCGCGAGGAGTTGGAGTCGAACCCGCTACAGCTCGCCAAGGGACCGGCCGCGGTGCTGCACGCGATCGCGGACCACGTGGTCGACGACTACCTGAGCGTCACGGACTCCGTGCAGGCGGACATCGACCAGGTGGAGACGGACGTGTTCGCGGAGAACGGCGCGCGGGCCGACCCCGGCCGCATCTACCAGCTCAAGCGTGAACTCCTGGAGCTGAAGCGGGCGGTCGTCCCCCTCAGCCGCCCGCTGGAGGAGCTCGCCACCCGGCCGATGCGGGTGATCGGACCGGAGATACAGGCCTACTTCCGGGACGTCTCCGACCATCTGCTGCGCGCGAAGGAGCAGATCGCGTCCTTCGACGAACTGCTCAACTCGATTCTGCAAGCACACCTCGCCCAGGTGACGGTCGCGCAGAACGAGGACATGCGGAAGATCACGGCGTGGGCCGCGGTGATCGCCGTACCGACGATGGTGTGCGGTGTGTACGGCATGAACTTCGACCACATGCCGGAGCTGCACTGGCGGTACGGCTATCCCCTGGTCATCGGCGCGATAACCGTGGCCTGTCTCGTGCTGTACCGGGGATTCCGGCGCAACGGCTGGCTCTGAACGGCAGCCGCTGAACCGGAACCGTCCGGCGGTTCGACGCCCGGAAGTGTCCGGTTCCGTCCGGTAGTTCAGCGTCCGGACGGTCCGGTGGCTCAGCGTTCGGACAGTCCGGTGGTTCAGCCCATGCCGCTCCGGGCGTAGACGCTCTCGACCCAGCCGGCGAGTTGCTCCTCCGTCAGATGCTGGGCCAGGTCGGCCTCGCTGATCATGCCGACGAGGCGCTTGTTCTCGATGACGGGAAGCCGGCGGATCTGGTGTCCCTGCATCTCCTGGAGCACCTCGCCGACATCGGCGCCGGAGTCGATCCAGCGGGGTGTGCCCTGGGCCATCTCGCCGGCGGTGACCTTGGCCGGGTCGTGGCCCATGGCCACACAGCCGACGACGATGTCCCGGTCGGTGAGGATGCCGCAGAGCCGTTCGTTCTCGTCGCTGATGGGCAGGGCTCCGACGCCCAGTTCGCGCATCAGCTGGGCGGCGCGGTCCAGGGTTTCATGGGCGGGGATCCACTGGGCGCCCCGGTGCATGATGTCTCCGGCGGTGGTCATGAAGTACCTCCCGGTGCCGGACGGCCGGCGCGGCACAGAACGTTCCGCTAGTCCCGGCGCCCTACATTCTCGCCGCGCGGCCGGGTGAACGCACCCGGACGGTCACGACTTCCGGTCCGCCGGAGCGCCGATCTGCCGGAGCGCCGACCGGGGACAAAGGCCGGACAGAGAACCCCACGGCCGCTCAGACGTGGAACCCCACGACCTTCTCCGGTACGACACGGATGATCACCCGCGTCTGGTCGTCCTTCTCGTCGGGCGGGTCGATGCCGAGGTACTTGTGCGAGAGCTCGTACGGAAGCCGTTTGTCCGGGTCGGGGAGGATCTCGGCGGTGCCACGGATCTCCACCGAGGCGTAGGGGTTGGCGAGGTCGAACACCGACACGCTGACGCGGGGGTCGTGGCGGAGGTTGCGTACCTTCTGACGGTCCTCGAGGGAGGAGAAGAGCACGGCGTCGCCCTCGCGTTTCATCCAGACCACCGAGGTCTGTGGGGCACCGTCGGGCCGGAGGGTGGCGATGTTGGCGAAGTTCTTGCCGTCGAGGAGGGCACGGACGGATTCGTCGAAGATCGGCATACCGACACACTAACTAAATGCACACGCATATAAAAGCCCTTGGGTGAGATCACTCAGCCCTTGGCCCACCCGCTCCACGCCGGATGGCGTGGGTCGTCGGCGCGCACCAGGACGTCCGCCGTGCCGGCCGGGTCGGTCTCGTCCTCGTAGCGCTCGAAGGCGGGGAGGGTCCAGTGCTCGGTCTCGAGGGTGCGGCGGCGCAGGGCGCCCGGCGAGAGGAGGACGTGGACGGTCAGGTCGAAGGGGAACCAGTGCCGGAGGAGGAGGGGGCCGTGCAGCAACAGGACGGTACCGGGCGGGAGTTGGACGTACGGGCTGCGGGTGGCACGGTCGGCGACCGGGTCCCACAGGTCGGGCAGGACGCGGCCGTCGCCGTCCGGTTCGAGCGGGCCGAAGACCTCGCGCCACAGGGCACGGGTGTCGAACCAGCCGTCGTAGTACGCCTCGACGTCCTGGCGTCCGTACTCCAGGCGCAGCGAGGCGGGGCGCAGGAAGCCCTCGGTGCCGACGACGAGCGAGGAGCGGCCGCGGACGCGCAGCGCTTCCGCGACGCGCTCGGCGAGGTCGCCGGGGCGGGCCGCGGGGGCGCCGTCCAGGGCGACGCGCGGCCAGGGGCTGCCGTCGGCCGGCTTCAGGTCGAGCAGACGCTCGGCGAGTTCGTCGCCGAGCCGGTCCCAGGTGATCGCTTCCAGTCGCACAGGGCCCATGATGCGGCAGGCCTCGGTCAGGACATGTCGCACCCGTGGCTCCGGCGGGCGGCGAGGAGGTGCGGGAGGTGGGTCTCGCTCCACGCGCGGGCGGCGTCGAGGAGGGGGATGAGGCTGCGGCCGAGAGGGGTGAGGGCGTATTCGACGCGCGGCGGGTTCTCGTCGTACGCGGTCCTGGTCAGCAGGCCGTCGCGTTCCATGGCGCGCAGGGTCTCGCTGAGGACCTTGGGGGTGACGGCCCGGAGCGGTGCACGGAGTTCGGTGAAGCGGCGCGGGCCGCCTTCGAGACAGCGGACGACCATGCCGGTCCACTTGTCTCCGACTCGAAAGGGCATCACGGAGGAGGGACAGACGGGGTCGAACATGTCGGGGTCCAGCGGGTCCTGCCGTACGGCGTCCGTCGCGTCGGTCATTCGTCGAGGCTAGCGCCGGTACCGTTGAAGTAACCGGGCCTCAGGTGCCTAACGTCCAGGTCGGGCGGCGAAAGACGCTGCTGGACAAGGGGGTTGGACATGGACGGCATCGTCGTTTTCGGGGCCGGCGGCCGGGCTGGGCGGGCGGTG
Source organism: Streptomyces colwelliae (assembly GCF_048158785.1). Taxonomy (NCBI): domain Bacteria; kingdom Bacillati; phylum Actinomycetota; class Actinomycetes; order Kitasatosporales; family Streptomycetaceae; genus Streptomyces; species Streptomyces colwelliae. The sequence goes on from NZ_JBLTJC010000534.1 coordinate 4,636, forward strand.
ACGGCGGAGGCGCTCGGGCGTGGGCGCGAGGTGACGGCCGTGGTGCGGGATCCGGCGCGGTACACGGACCTCGCGGTAGAGGGCGTCTCGGTCGTACGAGGTGATGTGACCGATGCCGGGTCGGTGCGGGAGGTCGCGGGCGGGGCGGTCGGAGCCGTGCACGCGGTGTCGCCGTTCAGCGGGCCCGAGCAGGGCTTCGACTCGCTCGATCCCGGTTTCTTCGTCAAGGCGGCGGACGCGCTGCTGGAGGGACTGGCCTCGGCAGGAGTGCGGCGGCTCGTCGCCGTCGGGCTGTTCGCGGACCTCCTCGGGGCGGACGGGCGGCCGGTGATGGACGACCCCTCGGCGTTCCCGCCGGAGATACGGCCGTTCGCGCTGGCCCACACGGCCGGCCTGCGGCGCCTGCGGGAGGCGGGCGAGGACGCGGTCGACTGGGTGATGCTCACGCCGGGCGGCGGACTGGAACAGGACGCCCCGCGCACCGGACGCCACCGGCTCGGGGGCGAGCGGGTGCCGGACGGCGCACCCGGGCTGTCGTACGCGGACCTGGCCGTGGCGGTGCTCGACGAGATCGAGACGCCGACCCGGCACCGTACGCGCGTGTCGGTGTTCGTTCGGCGCGATGTGCGCAGGACGTAGGGGAAACAGGAGAGAGGCTCGCAGCAGAGGGGAATGCATCTCGTATGGCACCGCTGACAACTCCGCCGCCCCGCAGTGGACTTCTGGTCGTCCAGCCGCTCAGGAAGCGGCACTGTGCCGACTGCCGTCGTGGGCCGTTGCCGTTGGTGGTCGTCGAGGGTGGCATCCCGCGGTGTCTGGACTGCGTGGATCTCGGGCATCTGGTGTTCCTGCCGCGCGGGGACACGGCGTTGACGCGCCGGGCGCGGGAGGAGAGTGGGCTGTCGGCGGTGGTGGTGCGGTTCAACCGGCGGACCCCGGAGGTCTCCCCGTGACCGCGCCCCGCCCCACCGCCACCCGCAAAGTGCTGGGACGGCTGTCCCTGCCCGAGCGGAACTTCGTCGCGGAGGCGCTGCGCACCGAGACCGTCGGCGGTGTCCT
>NZ_JBLTJC010000535.1:0-5679 GCF_048158785.1 Streptomyces colwelliae
GTTCCACCAAGCGCGAGGCCATGACGTTCCCGGTCCGCTGCCGGGGAAAAGCCCCGGCGGTTGTGACGGACAGGCCGGTCGCCCGCAGCTCGTTGCCCGCGTGAAGACCTTGATCGGCACCGCGAGGCCGTCGACGCTCGTCGCCTCTTCGACTGTGTCGGCGCCGATGATCGCGCCGTCTCCGATGACCGTGCCGGTGAGGACGGAGCGTTCGCCCACGACGGCTCGGGTGCCGATGAGGGAGTCGGTGATCACGGCGCCCGGTTCGATTACCGCGCCCGGCAAAATGGTGCTGCCGAAGACCCTCGCGCCCTCCGCCACGAACGCGCCCTCGCCCACCACCGTGCCACCCGTGAGTTTGGCGTCGGCGGCCACCCTGGCCGTGGGGAGGACCAGGCGGTCGCCGCAGCGGCCGGGGATCGCGGGGGACGGGGCCCGGCCCAGGACCAGGTCCGCCGATCCTCGGACGAAGGCGGCCGGAGTGCCCAGGTCCAGCCAGTACGTCGAGTCGACCAGGCCTTGGAGGTGGGCTCCCGCGGCCAGCAGGTCCGGGAATGTCTCCCGTTCCACCGAGACCGGGCGGCCTGCCGGGATCGTGTCGATGATCGAGCGGCGGAAGACGTACGCCCCCGCGTTGATCTGGTCGGTGACGATCTCCTCGGGGGTCTGGGGCTTCTCCAGGAAGGCCAGGACCCTGCCCGTCCCGTCCGTGGGGACGAGGCCGTAGGCGCGCGGGTCCGTCACCTTCGTGAGGTGGAGGGAGACGTCCGCGCCCGTCGTCTCGTGGGTGTGGACCAGGGCCCTGATGTCCAGGCCCGTCAGGATGTCGCCGTTGAAGATCAGGACCGGGTCGTCGGGACCCGAGTGGAGGCGCGAGGCCACGTTGCGGATCGCGCCGCCCGTGCCGAGGGGCTCGTCCTCCGTGACGTACTCGATGTGGAGGCCGAGGGACGAACCGTCACCGAAGTGCGGTTCGAACACCTCCGCCAGATAGGAAGTGGCCAGGACGATGTGGTCCACGCCCGCCGCTCTCGCTCTCGCCAGCTGATGCGTGAGGAACGGCACCCCCGCCGCCCTGACCATCGGCTTCGGGGTGTGCACCGTGAGCGGGCGCAACCGGGTGCCCTTGCCGCCGACCAGGAGGATCGCTTCTGTCACCTGTCGTCTCTGCTTCCTGCCGGGACCGGCCGAACTGTTTTTTCGGCCGGCCAGTGTATGCAGACCGTGCATGTGTACGTGTAGGTGTACGCGTGCCGTGTGTCCGTCTGTACGTGTGCAGGTGTCCCGCAGACTCTTTCCCGGCCCCCCTGTCGGTCCGCTCCGTCAGCGGCCCTGGTAGCGGGCCGACGTGGAGCGGGCCGAGCCGAGCTTGCCGTAGAGCTGCCGTCCTGGGCACTCCGTGGCGAACCCGTCCCGATGGCCGGAGATCACATTGAGTCGTACGTTCTTTCCTTTTCGGTAGAGATTGCCACCACCGGACTTCAGGTATGTCTTGCCGCGCGGATTGACCCCGTAGAGGCCGAGCTTCCATGCGGTGAGCCTGGCGATGGCGGTCACTGCCGCCGAGGACGGTTTGGCGCTGCCGAAGGTTCCGAGGACCGCGATCCCCATGCTGTTGGTGTTGAAACCGAGGGTGTGGGCGCCCATGACCGCCTTCGCCACTCCCCCGGCGCGGCCCTCGTAGATGGTCCCGCACTTGTCGACGAGGAAGTTGTAGCCGATGTCGCGCCAGCCACTGCTCTTGACGTGGTAACGGTAGATACCGCGAATGACTGAAGGCGCTTGCGAGCAGCGGTAGTTGTTGCCGGTGGCGGTGTGGTGCACGAAGGCCGCCTTGACCTTCTTCGTGTACACGAACCCCTTCTCCCGCAGCTTCTCGTCGGCGCCGCCGCGGAGACGATGCTGACCCCTGACGGCTGGGCGTTCTCGCACTTCTTCGAGGGCCCGTACATCGCCTCCACCGAGCGGGCGCTGCGCCAGGCCGAGAACATGAAGGACGCCCACCAGCCGCGCCTCCTGTCCGTGCCCGGCCTCTACATGCTCACGCTCTGGCTGCACGGCGACCTCACCGAGGACGGCGCCGACGGCCACCCCGTCGCATCCGATCTGCTCGTCCCGCTGGCCCCCGCGCCGCCCGGCATCGCGGCCCACCGTCCGCACCGGGTCGCCGAGTTGCTGCCGATGCTGACCCATCGGGTGACTCCCGCGCCGCTGCTCGGTTCGCCCGCCTGACTTTCCCCCTCCGTCACCCTCGTACCCCGCCGCCGAATTCCCGGCAGCGGGGTACGATCGCGTTTCCGGCCCTTTTACGCTCGTAACGCTCGTACGAGCAGGAAAAAGCTCGTACGAGCTGGGAATTGGGATGAACCGTCCGCGCGGGTGATGCGTCATCAACCTGTGAGAAGCGGTGCTGCTAAATCCCTGCGGATTGACGTCCATGGGGCAACACTGGGTTCGGACCGACTCAACACCACGGGGGACGGACATGACCACAACAGAGCGAGAGATCCCACCAATGTGCAAGCACCAGCCACCGTGTCCCACGGCCGAATCCGCCGACCGGGAATCCGCCCGCCTCATGGCGCACCACCCGGAACAGGGCTGGAGCCTGCTGTGCAACGGCGTTCTCCTGTTCGAGGACACCGGTGAGCTCCTGCCCGACGGCCAGATCATCGCCCCGCACCGCCAGGTGATGACGGCGGCCTGAACGCCACCACGGGCGGTTCCGCCGCGCCGCCCGTCGCTGTGCACTGCAAGAACATGAGGGGCCGGCCGCACTCGATGCGCACCGGCCCCGACGCGTATCCGGGGTAGTTCACTCCCCGTAGTCGGCTGTTATCGCAGCGCCTCACGGAGCGCGTGATAAGCCGGTTTCGTATTCAGCTGCTCGTCCCACGGAAGTGCCGCTCCCTCCCCCGGGAAGACCGCCGGAATCCACGAATACCGGTCCGTGTAATCCCAGATGGTCACCCCCACACACCCGCGCACCGCGAGGCACGCCCCGGTCAGATCCCGGTACCAGGTCGCCTGCTCCGCCAACTTGGCGTCGGTCGCCGGGAGTTGCATCCGTACGTCGACCTCGGTGAGCGCGGTGTCGAGACCGAGGCGGGAGAAGCGGCGGAGGTTGTCCTCCAGGGTCGCCGGATAGCCGTACTGGAGGGCCAGGTGCGCCTGGAGTCCGATGCCGTCCAACGGCACGTGCTGGGCCCCCAGTTGCTTCGCGAGGGCGTAGTAGGCGTCGCTCTTCGGGCCGGTCGCCTCGATGTTGTAGTCGTTGAGGTACAACTTGGCGTGCGGGTCGGCCTGGTGGGCCCAGCGCAGCGCGTCGGCGATGTAGCCGGGGCCGAGCGTCCGGTACCAGATGGTGTCGCGGTAGGTGCCGTCCTCGTTGAACGCCTCATTGACGACGTCCCAGGAGTACACCTTCCCTCGGTAGTGCCGTACCTCAGTGGTGATGTGCTTCTTCAGTACGGCCCTCAGCTCGTCCGCCGTCCAGGTGCCGGACGTGAGCCAGTCGGGCAACTGGCTGTGCCAGACCAGGGTGTGGGCGCGGACCCGCTGGTGGTTCGCGCGGGCGAGGTCCACGATCTGGTCGCCGTTCGTCCAGTCGAAGACGCCCTGCCGGGGCTCGGTGGCGTACCACTTCATGCCGTTGCCCGGGGTGATCATGTCGAACTCGCTGCCCAGGATCTTCGTGTACGCGGTGTCGGTCAGCTCGGGGTTGTCGGTGGCGCTGCCGAAGTAACGGCCGTGGCGCTCGGCGAGTTGGGCGAGGGTGCGCTGATTGTCGTGGGCCTGGGTGCGCAGTTCCTCGCGGGCCTGGGCGGGCGGGCCGGTGGCGATGCCCGCCGCGATGAGGACGGCGGCGACGGCGCCCGCGAGTCTCAGTCTGTTCCTGGGCATGGTGCGACTCCTGTCCATGGGTGAGCAAGCAGTGCGTGAGGTTGCGCCCGTGCCGGAGAGGGTCGAAACTTTCGGATCCAGTTCAGAAAGAATCGATCCAGAAGGGTGTGTCACTGCGGCTGGTAGTCGAACCAGTCGAAGGCCGCCTCGCTCTCGGTGGCGTACATGCCGATCACGCGACCGGTGAAGCCTCCGGCGACCTGGGTGGAGAGATAGCGGCCGTCCAACTCGGCCAGTTCTACGGCGCCTTCGGGGCCCTCCACCGAGAACGTCAGGGTGTCCGGGCCGCGCCCGCCGGCGCCGGTCGCGGCGATGTCGACGGCCAGGGTGACCGGCCCCGGCGGCACCGGGCGGGAGGCGATGCGCTGCCGTACGGGACCGATCTGCGCGACGACGCTCGTCACTCCCCCGGCGACCTCGATGTCGTAGTGATGGGCCTCGTCCATGCGGACGGAGAGGCCGGCGCGGCCGGAGCCGGGGTCGATCCGGACCGACGCGCGGCAGTCGGGGTGTTGTTGTCGGCGTCCGAGGAACGCGGGGCCGGTCCGCCCGTCGAGGGTGAGCCAGCCCGGACGGCGGGTCAGCGACCAGCTGTCGTCCGGCCTGCTGCGCGGGGAGATCCAGGAGACGGCGAGGGTCGGGGCGTCGAAGTCGTCGCGTACCGGCGGGAGTTCGAAGGTGTGCCAGGCCGCAGGGGCAGGGTGCTGTTCCTGTACCGGGCCGACCCTTGGCCAGCCGTCCACCCACTCCACCGGGGTCAGGAACGTCTCGCGGCCCAGGACGTGGAAGCCGGGGAACCAGCCTCGCGGCCGGGTGCCGAGCAGCACCATCCACCAGGTGCCGTCGGGGGCCGTGACCAGGTCGGCATGGCCGGTGCTCTGGATGGGGAGGTCGGTGCTGCGGTGGGAGAGGATCGGGTTGGCGGGGGCCGGTTCGAAGGGGCCGCGTGGGGAGCGGGCGCGGGCGATCGAGACGCTGTGGCCGTGCGCGGTGCCGCCCTCGGCCAGCAGCAGGTACCACCAGTCGCCGACTCGGTAGAGGTGCGGGGCCTCCGGATGCTGGAGTCCCGTGCCGGACCAGATCGGGAGCGGGCCCTCCAGGACCTTGCCGGTGGTCGGGTCGATGCGGGCCGCTTTCACCCCGGCGACGGCGCACCAGCAGTTGCCGTCCTCGTCCCAGGCGAGGTCGGGGTCGATGCCGGGCACGTCGACGAGGACCGGGTCCGACCAGGGGCCCTCGGGCCGGTCGGCGGTGACGATGAAGTTGCCCTTGCCGCCCACCTCGGTGGTGATCAGGTAGAAGCGGCCGTCGTGGTGGCGGAGGGTCGGGGCATAGATGCCGGCGGAGGCGGGCGTGTCGGCCGGGAGGTCCAACTGCCCTGCCCGGTCAAGGACGTTGCCGAGCTGGCGCCAGTGCACCAGGTCCCGGCTGTGGAAGAGCGGGACCCCGGGGAAGTACTCGAAGCTGGAGCACACGAGGTAGTAGTCCTCGCCGACCCGGCACACGCTGGGGTCGGGGTGGAAACCGCCGATGACCGGGTTGTCGTAGGTCCGCATGTGTCTCCGCCCCTCCGGCCGGCCCGAGTTCGAAAGTTTCGGGCCGATTGACGAACATTACGGAGCCGGAACACCGGCGGCCGCGGCGGCGACCGCGCTCAACGACATGATCGACGGACGCGAGCGGGCGATCGCCGAGCCCGCGCCGCCGCACGACGAGTTCGGTACCTCCGCGCCCTCACCGTACGGGCCGCCCTCAGTCGCCGGACCCAGCCGGCGC
>NZ_JBLTJC010000536.1:0-5668 GCF_048158785.1 Streptomyces colwelliae
GTTTCGGTGGTCATAGCGTGAGGGAAACGCCCGGTTACATTCCGAACCCGGAAGCTAAGCCTTACAGCGCCGATGGTACTGCAGGGGGGACCCTGTGGGAGAGTAGGACGCCGCCGAACAAATATTGCGAAAACCCCTGTACCGTTTATTCGGTACAGGGGTTTTCTGCGTTTAAGGGTCCTGAATTCGGCAAAGGGTTCTGCTTTTTCAAAGCAGGGCCCGCCGTATTACAGGCGTCCCGCGCTCTTGAGAGCCAGATACGCGTCCGCCAATGCCGGTGCGAGATCGTCCGGTGTCGCGTCGACGATGGTGACGCCGGCTCGGCGGAGTTTTTCCGCGGTGCGGTCGCGTTCGGTCTGGGCGCGTGCCGCAGCCGCCGCCTCGTAGACCGCCTCAGTGTTTCCACGGGCCGTGGCCATGCGGGCGATGTGCGGGTCTGCCACGGATGCCACCAGAACCGTATGGCGCTGTGTGAGTTGGGCGAGTACGGGGAGCAGGCCCTCTTCGACCGGGGCCGTGTCGAGGCTTGTGAGCAGGACGATCAGGGAGCGGCGGGGGGCCGTGCGGATCGCGGTGGCTGCCAGGCCTCGGGCGTCTGTTTCGACGAGTTCCGGTTCGAGGGTCGCCATGGCGTTGACCAGCGACGGGAGTACGTCGCGTGCCGTGCGGCCCTGGACCAGGGCGCGGACCCGGCGGTCGTAGGCGAGGAGGTCCACGCGGTCGCCGGCTCGGGAGGCCAGGGCTGCCAGGAGCAGGGCTGCGTCCATGGAGGCGTCGAGGCGGGGGGCGTCGCCCACGCGGCCCGCTGAGGTGCGGCCGGTATCGAGGACGAGGAGGATGTGGCGGTCGCGTTCGGGGCGCCAGGTGCGTACCGCGACCGTGGTCTGGCGGGCGGTGGCGCGCCAGTCGATCGAGCGGGTGTCGTCGCCGGGGACGTACTCGCGCAGGCTGTCGAATTCCGTGCCTTCGCCGCGGGTCAGCACGCTGGTGCGGCCGTCGAGTTCGCGCAGGCGGGCGAGCTTCGAGGGGAGGTGCTTGCGGCTGGTGAACGGGGGCAGGACGCGGACCGCCCAGGGGACCGCGTGGGTGCCTTGGCGGGTGAGGAGGCCGAGAGGGCCGTAGGAACGGATCGTTACTCGGTCTGCTTGGCGGTCGCCGCGGCGGGTGGGGCGTAGGCGGGTGGTGAGGCGGCGGCGTTCGCCGGGCGGGACCGTCAGGTGGTGGCGGGATGCGGCGAATTCCGTGCCGGGGAGCCAGCTGCTGGGGGGCCAGGCGTCGCGGATGCGGGCGCGGAGCGGGCGGCGGGACGGGTTGGTGATGGTCAGGGTGACGTCGGCTGATTCGCCCAGGCGTACGGAGGTGTCGCCCGAGCGGGTCAGGCTCAGGCGGCGTACCGGGGCGGCCAGGGCGAAGTCGCAGGCGCAGGCCACGGCCAGGGGGGCGTTGACGGCGAGGATGCCCGTCCAGCTGGGTTCCCAGATGCCTACGGGGAGGGAGCCCAGGGCTGCGAGGAGGGCGGCACGTCCGGTGAGGGCCATCAGCGGGGGACCGGGACGTGGGCGAGGATCGCGTTGATGACGGAGTCCGCTGTCACGCCCTCCATCTCGGCCTCGGGGCGCAGCTGTACGCGGTGGCGGAGGGTGGGGAGTGCCAGGGCCTTCACGTCGTCGGGGATGACGTAGTCGCGGCCCGTGAGCCAGGCCCACGCGCGCGAGGTGGCCAGGAGGGCGGTGGCGCCGCGCGGGGACACGCCGAGGGTGAGGGACGGCGACTCGCGGGTGGCGCGGCAGATGTCGACTACGTAGGCGGTGATTTCGGGGGAGATCGTCGTCTTGGCGACGGCCGCGCGGGCTGCTTCGAGGTCGGCGGGGCCGGCTACGGGGCGTAGGCCTGCGGCGTGCAGGTCGCGTGGGTTGAAGCCTTCGGCGTGGCGGGTGAGGACGTCGATCTCGTCCTGGCGGGAGGGGAGAGGGATCGTCAGTTTGAGGAGGAAGCGGTCGAGTTGGGCCTCGGGGAGGGGGTACGTGCCCTCGTACTCGACGGGGTTCTGCGTCGCGGCGACCAGGAACGGGTCGGGGAGCGGGCGAGCGGTGCCGTCGACCGTGACCTGGCGTTCCTCCATGGCCTCCAGCAGGGACGACTGGGTCTTCGGAGGGGTGCGGTTGATCTCGTCCGCGAGGAGGAGGTTGGTGAAGACGGGGCCGGGCTGGAAGCGGAACTCCGCGGAGCGGGTGTCGTAGACCAGGGAGCCGGTGACGTCGCTCGGCATCAGGTCCGGGGTGAACTGGATGCGCTTGGTGTCGAGTTCGAGCGCGGATGCGAGGGCTCGGACGAGCAACGTTTTGGCGACTCCAGGGACTCCTTCTAGGAGAACGTGTCCGCGGCAGAGGAGGGCGACGACGAGGCCGGTCACGGCGGGGTCCTGGCCGACCACGGCTTTGGCGATCTCGGCGCGCAGGGATTCGAGGGAGGCTCGGGCGGTGTCCGGATTCCCCGTGGTCCCGGCGTTGTCAGTGGTCGGGTCCATCATGAACGGCGTACCTCTCTTTCGAGGGCGTCGAGTTGGTCGGCAAGTGCGATGAGGGCCGCGTCGTCGCTGGGCGGCGGGCCGAAGAGGAGGGCGTGCAGGGTCTGTCCGTCGCCGTGGAGGTGGGCGGAGAGCGCGGGGAGCAGGGCTTCGGGCGCGTGCGCCTGGGAGACGGGGACGCCTGCGAGGGGGGCGAGGCGGGTGCGGGTGGTGGAGCGCAGGGCGTTGGCCGCGCGGTCGCGGGCGTTGGCCTTGCGGTAGAGGCGGGCGCGGCCTTCGACGGTTTCGGAGGCGCGGATCGCCACGGGGAGTTTTTCGGGCACCAGGGGGCCGAGTCGGCGTGCCCGCCACAGGGCGGCTACGCCTGCTGCGATGAACAGTTGCAGGGTGCCCCAGAGCCAGCCCGAGGGGAGCAGGTCGAAGAAGCTCTGGCTGCCGGAGTCGGTGGCCGAGGTGTCGGACAGCGAGGGGAGGTACCAGACGAGATGGGGGCGGGAGCCGAGGAGTTGGAGGGCGAGCGAGGCGTTGCCCTGCTTGTCGAGACGCTTGTTGAAGAGGATGTCGGGCGAGCCGATGACGACGGTGTCGCCGCCCCCGGACGTGTCCGGGAGCCGGAGCAGGGTCGGTCGGCCGTCGCTGGGGTAGCACTCGTCGGCGTCGGCGGCCGTGGTCCTGTACCTGTAGTCGCCGGTTTCCGCGTCGCCCGCGCGCTGGGCGGCGGGCAGGGAGCAGTCGGGGGAGAGCGGGGAGTCGTAGCTGACCCCGGCGTCCGCGGTGACCTCGGGGGCGAGCCGGGGCAGGGACGCGGGACCGGGGGCGACGAGGACCGTACGGCTGCCGGAGTTCGCGAACGCCGCGTGCAGGCCGGACTGTTGACTGTTGGTCAGCAGATCGGGGACGGCGACCAGGAGGGTGGTGTCCGGGCCGGCCGCGGCGCGGGCCTGGGCCAGGGTGGTCACCACGCGCGTGGACACGCCCCGGTCGCCGAGGAGTTCGGCGACGGCGCGGCTGCCGTAGGGGTCGGCGGAGCGTGGGTCGAGGTCGCCGTGCCGGGCGTCGGAGCGGATCGCGGCGATCGCCACGGCGGCGGCCAGGAGGATCACGAGCGCGAGGAGGATGCCCCGCGCGCGGGTCCACACCTGGCGGGCGGTCGGCGAGGCCGAGGTGGCGGGAAGCGTGGCCTCCGCGGTCATTCGGCGGCCCCCTGGCTGGTGTGGTGGGCCGTGCTGTGGGCGCTGCTCGTGAGGACGGGCCTGGCGCGCTCCAGGTCGCGGTCGAGTTCGGCGATGCGGCGGTACGACTGCTCGCTCGCGCCGCGTCCGCCGTACGTCACGTCGTCGAAGTGCCTGGCGGCGGCGCGCAGTTCGGCCGTGTGCGACGGCAGCGCGCGGCTTGCCTCCGCGACCGCCTCGTCGGCTGTGCGGCCGGGGCGGGCGTCGAGCAGGGCCCGTTCCTCCAGGGCGCGGACGATGGCACGCATGCGTTCCTGCACGGCGGGGTTCCAGTGTCCCTGGGCGGCGTGTGCCTCGGCGGCCGAGCGGTGTTCGGCGGCGCTGCGGGGGCCGTCCTCGAACAGGGCGGCTGCGGAGACGGGTTGGCGGCGCGGGGTGCCGAGGCGCCACCACAGGGCGGCTCCGACCGCGAGGACGGCCACGATGACGACGACCAGGCCGAGCGTGCCGCCGGGTGCCGCCTCCGATGCCCTGCCGAACAGTTTGTCGATCCAGTCCCAGATGGCGTCCAGGGCCCGCTGCACCAGGCTGGGGTCGTTCTCGTGGTACATCTGCTTGGACAGTTCACGCCGGGCCGCCTCCCGCGCGGGGTCGCGCGGAATCGTCACCGGCGGCTCGTCCCCTGAGAGGGCCGATGACCGTACGACTGTGCTGTGGGTGCGCAGCAGTGCCCCTGCGGCCGATCCGACGGCGCGCGGCAGTGCCGCGGGTGCCGTTGTGAGAACTCCCCCCGCCAGGCTCACCGCATCAGCTCCCCGGAGTGGGGCCGGGGGCGGCGGTGCCGTAGTCCTGGACGCCTGCGGCGCGGGCCAGGTCGAGGTCGAGGGCCTCGCGGCGGATGCGCTGGTCGATGTACAGGAGCACGGTGACGCCCGCCGTGATCGGGAACGCGATCATGCGGCCGATCACCGAGCCGATGCCGCTGATGACGAGGAACGTCCAGCCGAGGTCACCGGTGCCGTCGACGAGGCCGCTGAGGCCGTCGCCGCTGAACAGCCCGGCGATGAAGGCGAACGGGATGACGAGGATGGACGACAGGATGCTCGCGATGATCTGGGCGAGCAGCTGGATGCCGAAGATCCGCCACCAGGAGCCGCGCACCAGCTTCGCGGAGCGGCTCATCGACTTCACGATGCTCTGCTTCTCCAGCATCAGCGCGGGCGAGGCCAGGGAGAAGCGGATCGCCAGCCAGAGGGTGACCACGCAGCCGGCGAGGCCACCGATGACGGCGAGCGCGATGCCCCCGTCCTGCGACCCGGTGACGGCCACGATGATGCCGGGCACGGTGGGGACGCCGATCAGGACGACGGCCATGAGGATCAGCAGGCAGATCAGGCCGAACAGCTTGAGTACCTGGGGGCGGGCGTCGCGCCAGGCCTCTCCGGCGGTGACCGGCTTGCCGAGCACGGCACGGCTGGTGACCGAGGTGAGCAGGGCCGTGGCGACGACGGTGCCGATGAGGACGACCAGGTAGACGACGCCGGTGCTGAGGAAGGCCTCGCTCATGGCGCGAGTCACTTCGGAGGCGCTGGCGTTCGGGTCGTCGAGGGCCTGGGTGCTGGCGAGGTCGTTGAAGGCGAAGCCCTGGACGAGGACGACGACGGTCTGCATGACGACGGCGACGGTGAGCGAGATGCCCAGGACCGTGCGCCAGTAGGTGCGCATGGTGGAGACGGCGCCGTCGAGGATCTCGCCCACGCCGAGGGGGCGGAGCGGGATCACACCGGGCTTGGCCGCGGGCGGGGGGCCGCCCCAGCCGGCTCCCCAGCCGCCGGGAGCGCCGTAACCGCCGGGTCCGCCGTAGCCTCCCTGGCCGCCGTAGCCCCCAGGGCCTCCGGGGCCGGCCGGACCGCCGGGGTGGCCGCCGCCCCAGCCCGGGCCCGGCGGTGGGGGCGGGGGTGCCTGGCCC
>NZ_JBLTJC010000537.1:0-5660 GCF_048158785.1 Streptomyces colwelliae
GGCCAAACGTCAAACGGTGTGCGCGTCAGGAAGGTTCACTCATCGGTTGCGGCTGCGCCGGAGGTGGGACTCGGCGTAGGCGACCGGACCGGCCGATGTCGGCGATCGGCGGCTGAGCAGCCGTCGTAGGCGAAGCGGCGTGCCCGCCACCGCCGGGGTTTCCACCACGAAGATCTGGCGTTCGTCCGCCACCCGCCACAACTCCGGGCGGGCCACGTCGATCAGGCGGTGGTCGGGGATCAGCCACTGCTCGTCGAAGGGGGCGTACAGGACGCGGATCGGTTCCGGGCAGGGGCCCGTCGCGCGGATCAGTTTCTCCGTGCCGCTGGGCTGGCCGGGGAGTTGGGAGACCGCCGAGTGCAGGGTGCGTGAGCGCGTCGGCTCGAACAGGGTTTCCCGGTCCGGGACTTCGGCCTTCACCAGGGCGTCCCAGCGGGTTTTCAGGGTTGCCGCGTCGGGTGCCGTCGGCCACCCCCGGCCGAGCCGGATCGGTGCGACGGACCACGGCATGAGGTCCGCGAGCAGCGGAGCGTCGTCGTGCGTCACGCTGGGCATCGTACGACGACCTCAGTTCGCGGCGTCCAGGGTGACCGAGAAGGAGAAACGGTCGCCCCTGTAGTGGATGACCGCCACGTCCAGCACCTTGCCCTGTGTGTCGTAGGTGATGCCGGTGTAGTGAAGGATCGGGCTGAGCAGCGGGACTTGGAGGAGGCGCGCGGTCTCCGGGTCGGCGAGGCGGGCCTCCACGGTGTCCGTGATGCGGCTGATGTCCGCGCCGACGACGTCCCGCAGCACCTTGGTCATCGGCCAGCGGATCAGGTCGTCCAGGTCGAGGCGGGCGGCGAGTTCGGGGCGGATGTGGTTGCGGGCGTGGTTGGTCGGCTCGCCGGTCTTCTCGTCGCTGCGGAGGCGGTGGTACGACGCCACCTCGGCCAAGTCCGGGAAGTGCTCGGTGAGTTCGGGCGGCACGGAGACCTTGCCGTGGTCGAGGAGTTCGGTCGTCATGCCGGACTGCTGCGCGACGATCGCGTCCACCGAGCCCAACAGCCGTACGGGCGTGGCCCGTCGGACGTCCGGTTCGATGAACGTGCCCCGGCGGCGGTGCCGGGTGATCAGGCCCTCGTCCTCCAGCTCCTTCAGCGCCTGCCGCATGGTGAGCACGCTGACGCCGTAGTGCCCCGCGAGTTGCTCCTCCGTGGGTAGCCGTAGCGGGTCCCGGGGCGAGCGGCCGAGTATCGAGGCGCGCAGCGACTGCGACACCTGGTACCAGAGCGGCAGCTTGCGGTTCAGGACGATCGAGTCCGGGGCGAAGGAGGTCACGGGGCCATCCGTACCGTTAGGGAGCGATCAGTGCAAGGGCCGTAAACCGGTGGGAAGGGGCGGTGTGCGGGGCGTCGGCCGGTGAGGAAGCGGCTGTGCGCGGGGCGTCGGTCGGCGGTGGAAGGTCAGTGCGCTGGGCGGAAGTGCCGTTGCAGGCCCTGCCATACGTCGTCGTACCCGTGTTGCAGGTGATCGGCGTGGGCCGCCTGGGCGGTCGCCGTCACCGGCCACCGGGTCTCGAACATGAAGGCCAGCCCGTCGTCGATCTTCTGCGGTCGCAGCTCGGCGGTGCTCGCGCGGTCGAAGGTCTCACGGTCGGGGCCATGCGCCGACATCATGTTGTGCAGCGAGCCGCCGCCCGGCACGAAACCCTCGGCTTTCGCGTCGTAGGCGCCCTCGATGAGGCCCATGTACTCGCTCATCACGTTCCGGTGGAAGTACGGCGGCCGGAACGTGTCCTCGCCCACCAGCCAGCGCGGGGCGAAGACCACGAAGTCCACACCGGCCAGACCCGGGGTGTCCGACGGCGACGTCAGCACGGTGAAGATCGACGGGTCGGGGTGGTCGTAGGAGATGGAGCCGAGCACATTGAACCGGCGCAGGTCATAGGCGTACGGCACATGGTTGCCGTGCCAGGCGACGACGTCGAGGGGCGAGTGGTCGTAGGTCGCCGTCCAGAGGTTGCCGCAGAACTTGTTCACCACCTCGACCGGGCCCTCGACGTCCTCGTACGCGGCGACGGGCGCGCGGAAGTCCCGGGCGTTGGCGAGGCCGTTGGCGCCGATCGGGCCGAGGTCGGGGAGTTGGAAGGGCGCCCCATAGTTCTCGCACACATATCCGCGGGCTGAAGCATCCAGCAGCTCCACACGGAAGCGCACCCCACGAGGGATCAATCCCACATGTCCCGGCTCCACATGGAGGAGTCCGAACTCCGTGCGCAGCAGCAGTCCGCCGTGCTCCGGGACGATCAGCAGCTCGCCGTCCGCGTCGCTGAAGACACGGTCCATCGAGGAGTCGGCGTGGTAGAGGTGCACGGCCATGCCGGTGCGCTGGGTCGCGTCGCCGTTGCCGCCCAGGGTCCACAGGCCGGCCAGGAAGTCGGTGCCGGGCGCGGGGTCGGGCAGCGGGTTCCAGCGCAGGCGGTTCGGGTCGGGCACCGCCTCCGTGAAGGGCGCCGTACGGATGGAGCCGTTGTCGGCGCGGGTGAACGCCGGGTGCGCGGCCGAGGGGCGGATGCGGTACAGCCACGAGCGGCGGTTGTGCGCCCTCGGCTCGGTGAACGCCGTACCGCTGAGCTGTTCGGCGTAGAGGCCGAGGGGTGCGCGCTGCGGGGCGTTGCGGCCCTCGGGAAGGGCGCCCGGCACCGCCTCCGAGCTGTGTTCGTTGCCGAAACCGGTGAGGTGGGTCAGTCCCTCGGCGGCCTTGCGTGCGTCCCCGCTCATACCTGCTCCCTAGCCATCTGATTCCTATGCAACACCGTAGGATTGCGGTTTCGCGGGCGCAAGGGGACGGCGGGTGAGCGGCCGAAAATCCGACTCACGGAGACGAAGAACCAGCCTTCAGGGGGATCCGGCCGTCGGACCGGTGTTCTACTCTCCCCCGCATGTCGTGGTCGCGCGCACTCCTCCCCGCGCTCGCGGTCTGTGCCCTGCTGCTGGCCGGACCGGCGGGCTGCGGCTCCGCCGATGCCCATGGCCACAAGGGTGACGGGGTGTCGCCGTCGCCGGTGGGCAAGGTGCTCGACGAGACCGACGAGCAGGGCCGGCACTACCGCGAAGTGGACAAGAAAGGCGCGCCGGGGGTCGGTGTCGAGGTGGAGCCCGACGCCGCCGACGACAGCTGGGACGTCACGCTGACCGTCCACGACTTCCGCTTCTCGCCCGCCGGCGCCAAGCCGGTCGCGGTCGCGGGCCGGGGAACCGTCCGCCTCCTCGTGGACGGCCGCACCGTCGCGCGGCTCCGCGTCCCCGAGTACCACCTCGCGGGCGCCCTCGTCCCGCACGGCACCCACCACGTCACCGCGCGCCTCTACGCCGACGACGGCACTGTGTGGGCCGTGCACGGCAAACCGGTGGAGAGTACGGCGGACATTACGGCGTCGTCGGCGCAGGCGACGCCGGACGGCGGCAAGGTTCCTGGCTCCACGTCGGCGCAGGGGACAAAATGAGTGCTAGGGACACCCAATTCCGTACTCAGGTACGAGCTTCACCTGACCGCGGCGGAAAGGCATCATGAAGCCCGTGCCCCACACGACATCGCTCCGGCGTGCGCCCGTGCAGCGGCGCAGCGCCGAACGGCTGACCAGGATTCTCGACGCCTGCGCCGACCTCCTCGACGAGGTCGGCTACGACGCGCTGAGCACCCGTGCGGTGGCCCTGCGCGCCGGTGTGCCCATCGGCTCGGTCTACCGCTTCTTCGGGAACAAGCGTGCGATGGCCGACGCCCTCGCCCAGCGCAACCTTGAGCGCTACACGGAGCGGGTCACCGAGCGCCTCAAGGAGACCGGCGCCGAGGGCTGGCGGGCGGCGGTGGACGCCGTCCTGGACGAGTACCTCGCGATGAAGCGCACGGCGCCCGGCTTCTCCCTCGTCGACTTCGGCAACCAGATCCCCATCGGCTCGGGCCACGCGGAACCCAACCGCCGCGTCGCCGACCGCCTCACCGACCTCCTCTCCGGCTACCTCGCCCGCGAGCCCGACGAGGATCTCCGTCGCACCTTCCTGATCGCCGTGGAGACCGCCGACGCCCTCGTCCACCTGGCGTTCCGGGTCGCTCCGGAGGGCGACGAGAAGGTGATCGGGGAGACGCGGGCGATGCTGCGGGCGTATCTCGCGCGAGTGCTGGACTGACCAGCGGCTCGACGTCTTCGTGGCGCCGGCTCGACGTCTTCGTGGCGCCGGCCCGACGTCTGCCTGGCGCGGGTTTCCGACGTCACCCCCATCACCCCCTCGCCACCCTCCATACCGCTCGGTATGCTCGCCGCCAGAGGCAACGAAGCCCTTGGGAGGCCCCGTGTCCCGCACCGCCCCGCGTATCTGCCCCCTGTGCGAAGCCACCTGTGGGCTGACGCTGACCATCGAGGGCACCCGGGTGACCGGCGCCCGAGGTGATCGCGACGACGTGTTCAGCCGGGGGTTCATCTGCCCCAAGGGCGCCTCCTTCGGCGCTGTCGACAGTGACCCCGACCGGCTGCGCGGCCCCCTCGTGCGCCGGGACGGCGAGCTGCGCGAGGCCACCTGGGAGGAGGCGTTCGACGCGGTCGCGGCGGGCCTGCGCCCGGTCGTCGAGCGGTACGGCCCGCACGCCGTCGGTGTCGTCCTCGGCAACCCCAACGTGCACACGATGGCCGGCGCCCTCTACCCGACCGTCCTGCTCGGCGCCCTCGGCACCCACAGCGTCTTCACCGCGTCCACGGTCGACCAGATGCCCAAACACGTCTCGTGCGGACTGCTCTACGGCGACGCCAACGCGATCCCGGTACCGGACCTCGACCACACAGACCATCTGCTCCTCATCGGCGCCAACCCCCTGGAGTCCAACGGGAGTCTGTGCACCGCCCCCGACTTCCCCGGCAAGCTCAAGGCGCTCAAGGCCCGCGGCGGCACCCTCACCGTGATCGACCCGCGCCGCACCCGCACCGCCAAACTCGCCGACCGGCACATCGCGGTCCGCCCCGGCGGCGACGCCCTGCTGCTCGCCGCGATGACCTACGTCCTCTTCGACGAACACCTCGTGGAGCTGGGGGAGTTGGCCCCGCACGTGGAGGGCGTCGAGGAACTCCGCGCTGCCGTACGGGACTTCACCCCCGAGGCTGTCGCCGGCGCCTGTGACGTGGACGCCGACGAGATCCGTACCCTCGCCCGCGAACTCGCCGCCGCTCCAACTGCCGCCGTCTACGGCCGTATCGGCAGCTGCACCGTCCCGCACGGCACCCTGGCCAGCTGGCTCGTCGACGTCCTCAACATCCTCACCGGCAACCTCGACCGGCCCGGCGGTGCCCTCTTCCCGCGGGCCGCCACCGACAAGACGCCCCGGCCCGCCGGACCAGGACGCGGGTTCGCGCTCGGGCGCTGGCGCTCGCGGGTGAGTCAATACCCGGAGGCGAAGGGCGAGTTGCCGCTCTCCGCGCTCGCCGAGGAGATCGACACCGCGACCGCCGAGGGCGAACCGATCCGCGCCCTCATCGCCGTCGCCGCCAACCCCGTGCTCTCCGCACCGGACGGCGCCCGCCTCGACAAGGCCCTCGACTCACTGGACTTCATGGTGAGCGTCGACCCGTACCTCAACGAGACCGCGCGCCACGCCGACGTGGTCCTGCCGCCGCCCCCGCCCTCCCAAAG
>NZ_JBLTJC010000538.1:0-5637 GCF_048158785.1 Streptomyces colwelliae
TGCCATGACCGGCACCCTCGGGTCGAGGGCGAGCATCTGGCGGCCCATCTCCTCGTCGACGGGGTAGTTGTCCTTGCCGCCGAGGTACCAGTCGTACATGCGGGCGGAGCCCGGCCAGCAGGTCCCGGAAGTCGCGCTCGATGTTCAGTTGCCTGGGGCTGAACGCCTCCACCCACTCCGCGCGCAGGCAGCGCCGGATCGACTCCGGGTCCAAGCCCTCGTTGCAGGCCTGGTGCAGGAGTCGGGCGAACAGGTAGTCCGGGTCCGCGCCCAGGGCCATGGCCAGGGCCTCCCTGGCCTCCAGGTCGTCGCCGGTCGACCAGGCGACCCAGCCGGCGAGCGTGAGAGGAGCCGCGGCGTGTTCGCCGTAGGGTCCGACGCAGCGGCGGGCCAGTGCGCGCCAGAGGCGCAGGGCCGGTACCGCGTCGTCGCCCTCCATCCATTCGGCGGCGCGGTCGCGGGTCGTGCGGTCCTGGAGGCCGAGGATCAGCGTGGCGGCTTCGTCGTGGGCGAGCAGCGCGTCGTCGCGGTAGTCCGCGTGGAGTGCGCCGGACACCTGCGGTGCCGCGGCGAATCGCCTCATGATCCGCTGGGCCAGATCCAGGGTCTCCTGCGCCACGTCCGCTCGGCTGACGTCGTCGAGGATCCTCGGAACCAGGGTCATACCGGCGGCGTCCAGGGCGACTTCCTGCTGAAGCGCGGCAGCCGTCTCCCAGGGCTGCAGCCTGGCCCGCAACTCGCGCAGTGTGCCGCGCACTTGGAGTCCCGCGTAGGTCGCCGCCGCGGCCAGTACGGACGTGCCCGGGAGACCCGTCGGGGATCCGTCGACCGGGCAACATCCCTCGGGCGCGCAGCAGTACGACCAGAAGCGGCCGCCTGAGATGCAGAGCGCCTCGATCACGGTCACGTCGAGTCGGCCGCACTCGGTGCGCAGCTTCTGCACGAGCGGGCGCAGGCGTTCCATGACCTGACGCCCCGACTCCCCTGGCGCCGGTTCCTGACAGACGTAGGCGATCATCTGCTCGGGCCGGGTTCCCCTGCGCTCGCTACCGGTCACCAGGCCGTGGGCCAACTGCCGTGCCACGGAAGCCCAGTCGTCCGCGCCGGCGGGAATACCGAGCCGGGCCCTGCCGCCGAACCGGCCCCGACCGCCCCGATCGTGCAGGGCGACGAGGACGATGCTGTCCTCGGGGCGGTACCCGAGCAGATAGGGCAGGGCGTCGGCGAGTTCGGCGGGGCTGCGCAGGGTGACCTGGTGCTCGGCGCCGTGTCGGTCGTACGCGGTGGGGTCGATGTCGCCGTTTTCGGAGGATCCGGTCGTTTCGCTGTGGTTCGTCATGCATCGACGATCTCGCGGATCGCGAAATTCCGCTTGAGCCTGTGGATAAGTCCGGTCAGGGACACGCCACATGGGGTTCGGCGCGGCCAAGTCGGCCCGTACGACCGGGATATCCGGACCACCCACGGCGCTCACGCGATCACCCGGCGGTGGCAATCGAGACGATTCAGTCGCCACCGAAGCTCGCCCCGGCCAAGGCGATCCCGTTGGCGATCCCATTGCTACGGAATCTCGCCCGAGCCCAACCCGAATCACCGCACCCGCAGGCCGACATCACCCCGACCGCACGCCAACGGCACGGGTCCCGAAAACGAAACCTCAGCCGGCCGCAGCGAGAACCAGCGGAAGCACTTGCTCGCCGCCTGCCCGGCGGAGCAGCCGGGCGGCGACCGCGAGGGTCCACCCTGAGTCGGTGTAGTCGTCCACGAGCAGGACGGGGCCGGGAGAGGCGGCCAGCGCCTCGGCCAGCTCCCCCGAGACGGCGAAGGCGTCGGACAGGGCCCTGAGGCGCTGGGCGGAGTTGCTGCGGCGCGCCGCGTGCGTGCCGTCCGGTCCGGTGTACGTCAGGGTGCCCAGGAGGGGAAGGCGACCGATGCTCGCGATGCCCTGGGCGAGGGAACCGACCAGTTGCGGGCGGGCCAGAGACGGCACGGCCACGACCCCCACCGGACGGGCGGAGGCGTCCTCGACATTCGGCGCCCAACCGCCCGTAGAGCGCGCCCAGTCGGCAAGTACCGCCACCGCGGCCTTCAGGACGTCGTCGGGGACCGGGCCGTCAGGCGCGTTCTCCGCCAGCAGCGGGCGCAGTCGGTTGCCCCAGCCGATGTCGGAGAGCCGACCCAGGGCGCGCCCCGTGGAGCACTGGTCCTTCGCCGGGATACGGCCCTTGAGGTCCACGCCCAGCGCGGCCATCCCTGTCGGCCACATCCGGCGTGGCTCCACCTCCACGCCTGGGCGGTCCAGCTCCTTCGTCGCCCCCGTCAACGCCTCCGTCGAGACCGAGGAATCGATCCACGCGCCCGCGCAGTTGTCGCAACGGCCGCAGGGCACCGCGCCTTCGTCGTCCAGTTGCCGGCGCAGGAACTCCATCCGGCACTGGGACGTACTCACGTAGTCGCGCATGGCCTGTTGCTCGGCCGCGCGCTGCTTGGCCACCCAGGTGTACCGCTCGGCGTCGTACACCCACTCCGCGCCCGTGGCCGACCAGCCGCCCTTCACGCGCTTGACCGCCCCGTCGACGTCCAGGACCTTCAGCATCGTCTCCAGGCGGCTGCGTCGCAGGTCGACCGCTGTCTCCAGGGCAGGCACCGACAGTGGCCGTCCCGCGTCGGCCAGGGCCGAGAGGGTCTGCCGGACCTGTGTCTCGGGCGGGAAGGCCGTATCGGCGAAGTAGCGCCAGATGGCCTCGTCCTCCCGGCCCGGCAGGAGAAGCACATCGGCGTGGGCCACACCGCGCCCCGCGCGGCCCACCTGCTGGTAGTAGGCGATCGGCGAGGAGGGTGAGCCGAGGTGGACCACGAAGCCCAGGTCCGGCTTGTCGTAGCCCATGCCCAGCGCCGAGGTGGCCACCAGGGCCTTGACCCGGTTCTCCTGGAGGTCGATCTCGGCCTGGAGGCGGTCGGCGTTCTCCGTCTTCCCGGTGTACGAGGCCACCTTGAAGCCGCGTTGGCGCAGGAACGCGGTGGCTTCCTCGGCGGCGGCCACGGTGAGCGTGTAGATGATGCCCGAGCCGGTCAGCTCGTCCAGGTGCTCGGCGAGCCATGCCAAACGGTGCGCGGCGTCCGGCAGTTGGACCACTCCCAGCCGCAGGCTCTCCCGCTCCAGCGGGCCGCGGAGCACCAGGGCCTCCCCGGCACCGGTGCCCAACTGCTCGGCCACATCGGCGGTCACGCGCGCGTTGGCGGTCGCGGTGGTGGCCAGCACCGGTACGCCGGCGGGCAGTTCGGCCAGCATCGCCCGGAGCCTGCGGTAGTCGGGGCGGAAGTCGTGTCCCCAGTCGGAGATGCAGTGCGCCTCGTCGACCACCAGGAGGCCGGTCGTGGCCGCGAGCTTGGGCAGCACCTGGTCGCGGAAGTCCACGGAGTTGAGCCGCTCCGGGCTGACGAGCAGCACATCGGTCTCGCCCCGTTCGACCTCTCCGTAGATGTTGTCCCACTCCTCCGGGTTGGCCGAGTTGATGGTGTGCGCCCTGATACCGGCCCGCGCCGCCGACTCGACCTGGTTGCGCATCAGCGCGAGCAGCGGCGAGATGATCACCGTGGGCCCGGCGCCGCGCCGGCGCAGCAGAGCGGTGGCGACGAAGTACACCGCCGACTTGCCCCAGCCGGTGCGCTGCACCACCAGCGCGCGCCGGCGCTCCTCCACCAGAGCCGCCACCGCCTGCCACTGGTCCTCGCGCAGCCGCGCCGTACCGGTCGGATCACCGACCAGCTCGGCGAGGATGGCGTCGGCTTCGGCACGCAGCTCCTGGTTGCTCATGCCCCCCATGCAACCGCACGCCACTGACAACGGCCCAATCCCCCGCCGTGGCGAGGCACCCGGAACCCAGTCCCGCACCCGGGCCGACCGACTCCCTCTGGACCTCCCGCACATCAGTGGCGTACGAAAGTGTCGTGCTCGCATGTCCCAGGCGTCGTCGGGTGGCGCATTGGGTAGGGATATAAGCCATAGACCGTCAGATAAGGGGCCGTGGCCCCATTTGCTCGTTGCCGCATCCAAGTTCGACAGGAAGAATTGGAGTCCGCTCCCCGCACGGCTCGTCCGTGATCCGGTAGGGCTCTGCTGCGGTGTGCGCTCCCCCGAATCCGACCCCGCCCGAAGTGTGGGCGCGTAGCCGAAGGGAGGACCGTGACCTTCGGATTCGCTCCGTCCTCCGCGGCATCCATGTCGACGTCTGCCGACCTGTCCGCCGCTTCCGCCAACCCCCTTGCCCGTCTGCTCGAGCCCTCCGAATGGGCCGCCGCCGGAATCCCGTTGCTGCGCAATCCCCGCGAGGTCGTCAGCGGGCTGCACTCCCGGCATCGGCCGAGACCGGCGACCGCGATCGTGGCTGTCCTCGATCCGGACGAGCGGCTGCTCGCGAGCGCCTCGTTCGTCCGGCGGTCCGCCCCGGCCGACGGCTGGATGTTCCGCAACGCGCTGCTCGCGCAGCTGCGCCGCGTCATCCCGCACGATCTGCGCCGCCGCACCCCTGTGCGTACGGCCGTGCTGCTCTACTGCCGTGAGGGCGACGCGCGTTGGACGGAGGAGGACGGCGCGTGGATGTGGGGGCTGCGTGACGCCTGCACCCTGCACGGGCTGCGCTGCGGGGCCTACATCACGCTGACCCGCGACGGCTGGCAGGTGCTCGGGGAGGGGCGCGGCGGCCGTCGGCCCAGCGCGGACTCCGCGCCGGAACCTTTCGCCATGTCCGAGGTACCGCCCCTGCTGCCCCGCACCGGCGGCGCCGCCTCGGAGGTCCTGCGCCGCGCCGCGGCCCGCTGAAACCCGGTCCGGGCTCCGCGCCCGGACCGTACGGCCCCATCACTGCGGAGTCCTTACGACGCCGGGAGGCGCCCGCACTCCGGTCACGGCGCACGGGACATCGCACAGCCGCAGAAGGCACGTTGCGGCGAGCGCGCCAGAAATCCGCGCACGCCGAACGCGTCACCGTGCACAGACCGCCGCGACGGCGTTCACCGGACCGCCGTCGCCCTCCGAGGGCCTTCCGGGAATTCCCGGAAGGCTCAGACGCCCGCGCCCAGCACCGAGTTGATCTGCTGCGGGTCGCCGCAGACGATCAGCAGGGTGCCGGCCCGGCCGAGGGCCAGGGGCAGGGCGGTGGTGGCAACGGCTGCCGCGCCTCCGTTGACGGCGACCACGACGACGGGACGGGACGCCGCCCGGCCCGCGACGGCGGCGTCCGCGTAGAAGACGTCGTCGCGCGCGTCGTGCTGCGCCCAGTAGGACGCTTCACCGAAGGACAGTTCGTGGGCGGCCCACGGGTGCGGTTCGCCGGTGGTGATCACCAGCACGTCACCGGGGGCACGACCCGACTCCAGAAGCAGGTCCACGGCTTCCTCGGCAGCGTCCAGCGCACCCTCGGCCGAGGCCGGGATCAGCTGGATCTGCGGGGTCGCCACAGCGGTGTCGGAGGAGGCGGGGACAGCCGGACCGGAGGGTCCGGGCTTGGCCACGGCCACGTCGTGCGGCGTGCGTTGCGCCGGCGCCGTGGGCCGCGGCTGCCGCCGACGCGTCGTCCGGGCGGTGCGCGGACGACACCCCGTCGCACACCACGGCCACCACAACAGGCTTACCGT
>NZ_JBLTJC010000539.1:0-5555 GCF_048158785.1 Streptomyces colwelliae
GCGCCCGCCGACGTCCAGCCGGCCCCCCTGTACTGCGGCTACGACAACCGTCCCACGCCGCCCTCCGTCGGCACCGGCAGCACCGGCAGCACGGTCCGGGAACTTCAGTGCCTGCTGACCCGGTGCGCCTACTACACGGGTCCCATCAACGGCATCTTCGACGCGGCGACAGCGGTCGCCCTCCGCGCCTTCCAGTACGACCAGGGCATCCCGTACGACGGTATCGTCGGCCCCCTTGTCTGGAGCGCGCTGCGCACCTGCGTCGTGGCCTAGGCATCAGGTGCCGGCCGCCCTGAGCAGCGCCGTACCCAGCGGGGTCGGGGTATGCACCACGGTGTTCCCCTGACGCGTCGAGGTGGTCAGGCCCGCGGCCCGCAGCGTCGTGGCGTGAACACTCGCCGTGGGCGCGGTGACCCCCGTGCGGCGGGCCAGTTCACCTGTGGTGCAGCTGTTTCCGATGACCGCGAGGCACGCGGCCCTCGTCGGTCCCAGCAGATCCGCCAGCGCCCGGGCCCCGGGGGCGTGGTCGGGGCCGGTCCACCACTCCGGTCCTCGCTCGACCGGATACATCAGCACCGGCGGCAGCCCCGGGTGGACGACGGTCACGGGCCAGCGCCAGCAGAACGCGGAGGGCGCCAGCACCAGCCCCCGCCCGGACAGCCGGATCTCGCGCTCCACCGGGTGGGGGTGGCCCACCTCGAGCACCGGCGCCCGCCACAGCAACGCCGGCCGCATCGCGGCCAGCAGTCCTTCGGTCCCGTGGTCGAGCACGGTGCGGGCCCGGGCGGCGCGTTCCGCGTCGACGAGCGACCGTACCCGCGGCCAGAAGGGGGCGATCGCCGCGTGGTGGTACGCACGAAGTGCCGCGCCGAGCCGCGTCAGCGCCGCCGGCTCGCCCTCCGCCAACGGCCGTAGCCACGACGGCGCCCCCGGCAGCGCCGACAGCTCCCGCCGCAGCTGGACGCGCGGAGTACCGAGCAGCGCCTCGATCCCCGCCTCGATCCCCGTCTCCAGCCCCTGCTCCGCCCGCCGCGGAGTGAGGAAACCAGGGAGGTCGCCTGCCGGAGGCACCAGATGGCGCAGCAGTCGCACATACCGCTGCGGCAGCCGAGAGAGCCGGTCGCGGGCCTGCGCCCGCCACGGGTCGAAGACGGCCCCGCCCCGAGTGCCGCGGAGCAGCCTGATACTCATCACGGTTTCCCACAGGGGGTCAGGTCCGCTCGCGAACCTGACCCGGAAGAGATCCTCACTGGTGATATGCAAGCGCAGCATGCATCCCCCGCACGGCTGTCCCCCGACTAGCCGCGGCTCACTCTGCACCACGTCCGTTGCGACCAGGAAGCTTTTTTACGCCACACCGCGTACAGGCCACGGAGGTCGGGACTGAGCCCGACTCCGTTCGGTGATCTTGGAGTTCGCCAATACGGCTGGACGGTCTGAGGCAAGAACGCCGACGGCCTGGCCAAGCTCTTATGGCAACAAAGAACCCCCGGGTCATCGACCTGGGGGTTTCATATGGAGCGGGTGACGAGAATCGAACTCGCACTCTCAGCTTGGGAAGCGACGGCGCTCCCTCGCCGAATGTCGCGCCGACCTGCGGTAACGCGGTGTCAGGGTTCCGCGGTCGGGTCGGGATTGCACCTTTGATGACCGCTGTTGCCCGTCCTGAAGGGCACGGATGGGGCACGCGGTGGAAACGAGATGGGTGCAGGCGCCTTCAGGGACGTCGACTGTCGATCCACTGAGGGCAAGTTGAGTGGTGGTGTCCTGCTTTGCTTGGGCGATGTCTCAGGCAGGCATGTCGACGGTCAGTCCAGCTGCTTGGGCGGCATCGGCCAGTCGTTTGTCGTACGTGACGAAGGAGGTGATCTGGGAGCGAATGCGAAGAGCCGTAGCCAGGTGGATGGCGTCCAGGCTTTGCACGGTCGCTGGTTTTACGGTCTGGGCCAAGATGCGAACTCCGGAGTCCAGCTCCACCAACTCGATCAGGTCGAGGACCGGGTGGAGCCGGGCGACGGCTTCCGGGGCGTAGCGCGCGAGGGCCCGCGATGACTCGATCTCCACCAGTACCGAACTCGTCCATCCGGTCTCCACCCGTTCGTCGAGCCAGTTGCGCAATGCCTGCGACTCGGACTCGGCGTGGACAAGTTTCACGACGGCGGCCGAGTCGAGATAGATCATCAGCGCTCGTCCTCGCGGCCGTGGGCGATCTCCGCAGCGATGTCGATGCCGTCCGGTTCGCCAAGTGGCATACGCAGGACGGCGCGACGCATCGCGGAAGCCCGCTCTTTGCGCAGGGCGGCTTCGAGCACAGCTTGGCGGATGGCCGCCGAGCGTGAGCTGCCGTCATTGGTGAGAACGTCCAGAGCGTGCTCGGTGTCCGAGTCGCTGCGAATCGTGATGGTGTCAGCCATGCAATCAATGTAAGACGATGCGTCTTACATGGCAAGTCGGGGCCTGTCGCCCCCTCTGTGGCGCGGGGCAGTGCCATTCGGCCCGTCGGGGTACGGCAGGGTGAGGGCTTTCAGCGGCGACAGCCGCGATGTGCGCAACGAAACAGCAGGTCAGTGGCGCACTTCTGCAACGGAAGTGGCGAGTGGGTGGTACTCGGCGAGCCCTCGTGCCCTCCGTGTGCCCGATCTCGGGGTGCCTTGTGCGCCGGAAAGCGCGAGAGGGGGCGCGTCACGCAAAAGCCCCAGGCCGCTGACCTGGGGCTTCAAGAAGAGCGGGTGACGAGAATCGAACTCGCACTCTCAGCTTGGGAAGCTGATGTTCTACCACTAAACTACACCCGCGAAAGACGCCGGTTGAACCGGTGTCGGAACGCTCCGTCACTCTACCGCATGCCGAGCCCCGGGCGCTGAAGCCGTGGGGCTCGAGTGCGTTACGGGAAGGGTGACGGGGCTGCGGTGGGCCGGAGTTGGGGCGTACGGTGGAGGCGTGGAAGAGGGTCTGGGTGGGACCGGAGTGCCGCCTGGAGAGTCGTTCCTTTCATCCCGTAATGTGGCATTTGGCGTCCGGCGAGCAGCAGTCGGGCGCGGCTCTTGGGGAAGGGACTCATGGACTTGATGGAGCGCACCGTCGTCCGATGTGCCGATGGGCACGTGTTCAGTACCGCTTCGTTCCCGATGCAGCAGGCGGAGCGGCTCGGCCCTGGCCGGCTCGTGAGGTGTCCACGGTGTGCCCGGCTCCGCAGTGTGGTGCTGGTGACCTTGGAGAAGCAGTAGAAGCAGTAGAAGTAGCAGTAGCAGCAGTAAAAGTAGCGGGAGAAGTAGCGGTGTCGCAGTCGTAGAGGCAGCGGTGTCGTCGTAGTCGCTGGCGCGCGGGTCCGTCCGATTGTGGTCGGTCCGCGCGTCTTGCGTATCCTCGGGGCGTGCTTCTCTCAGACAAGGACATCCGGGCCGAGATCGACGCCGGGCGGGTCCGGATCGATCCCTACGACGAATCCATGGTGCAGCCGTCCAGTGTCGACGTGCGCCTCGACCGCTACTTCCGGGTGTTCGAGAACCACCGCTACCCCCACATCGACCCGTCCGTCGAACAGGCGGATCTGACGCGGCTGGTGGAGCCGGAGGGCGACGAGCCGTTCATCCTCCACCCCGGAGAGTTCGTGCTCGCCTCGACCTACGAGGTCGTCACCCTCCCCGACGATCTCGCCTCGCGCCTGGAGGGAAAGTCCTCCCTCGGCCGGCTCGGGCTCGTCACGCACTCCACCGCCGGGTTCATCGACCCCGGTTTCTCCGGGCACGTGACGCTGGAGCTCTCCAATCTCGCGACCCTCCCGATCAAGCTCTGGCCGGGCATGAAGATCGGCCAGCTGTGCATGTTCCAGCTCAGCTCGGCGGCCGAGTTCCCCTACGGCAGCGAGCGCTACGGCTCCCGCTACCAGGGCCAGCGCGGCCCGACCGCCTCCCGTTCCTTCCTCAACTTCCACCGGACGCAGGTGTGAGCGTGGGCGGCACGGACAAGGACGTACGGGAGAACCTGACCTACGAGGCGTTCGGCGTCGCCGTGCGCGAACTCGCCCAGACCATCGCCGACGACGGCTACGAGCCCGACGTCATCCTCAGCATCGCCCGCGGCGGAGTCTTCGTCGCCGGCGGCCTCGCCTACGCCCTCGACTGCAAGAACATCAGCCTCGTGAACGTCGAGTTCTACACGGGCGTAGGCACCACTCTCGACATGCCGGTCATGCTCGCCCCCATCCCCAACGCGATCGACTTCTCCTCCAAGAAAGTTCTGATCACCGACGACGTCGCCGACACCGGCAAGACCCTCAAGCTGGTCCGCGACTTCTGCCTCGACGCCGTCGCCGAGGTCCGCAGCGCCGTCGTCTACGAGAAGTCGCAGTCGCTGGTGAAGTGCGAGTACGTGTGGAAGCGCACCGACGAGTGGATCAACTTCCCGTGGTCCGTCGAACCGCCGGTCGTGAGCCGGACCGGCCAGGTCCTCGACGCCTGAGCGGCGGCGACACCATCTCCTACGACGGCCAAGGGCTCCCGGCGCGAACCGGGAGCCCTTGGCCGTCGTAGCGGAGAAGCGAAAAGCGGAGAAGCCTGAGGCCTCTAGAACGTGCCCAGTTTCACGATCGACAGCAGGGCGATCAGCTGGATCGCCGACGCGCCCAGGGCCTTCGGCCAGGGGAGGTCGTGGGAGCGGCTGACCATCATCGTGAGGAGGGCGCCGGCCGCTACCCAGGTGGCCCAGCCGAGGGCCTGGACGAAGGTCGCGTCGCCGCCGAAGAACATGGCGAAGACCAGGCGCGGGGCGTCCGTGAGGGACATGATCAGCATGGAGAGGCCGACCGTGGGCTGCCAGGCTCCGTCGCCGCCCAGCTGGCGGGCCAGGGTGTGGGTGACCACGCCCAGGACGAAGGACGACAGCACCATCGCCACGGCCGTGATCAGGACGATCGGGACCGCGTTCGCCAGGGTGGCGCTTATGGCGTCCGCGCGGGCGCCGTCGAAGCCGAAGACCGCGAGCAGGCCGTAGAGGAACGTCACGATCAGGGCGGGGCCCCACATCGTGTAGTCCCGCATCTGGAGGAAGGTCTGCTGGGGGGCGAGGACGATGCCTCTCAGCAGGTCCTTCCAGTGCAGGCGGGGGCCGACCGGGCCCGTGGGCGCCTGGGTCGAACCCGCGCGGTACGTACCGCCCTGGGTGTACGGGTCCTCCCCTACGGCGAAGGCCTGGGTGCTGCCCGGGTTGTTCGCCGCGTACGGGTCAGGGGTGCCTGGGTGGGAGCCCTGGCCGTACCCGCCGCCGTCACCGAAGTACTCCGGCTCGTCGCCGTAGGCGCCGTTGCCGCCGTTCCCCTGGGACCACTGCCGGCCGCCGCCCGCAGGGCTTCCGTACTGCGGTTGCTGCTGCGGGTACGGCTGCGGGGCCGCGGGGTAGCCGTACGGCCGTCCCTGCGGCGCCGGGGGTGCCTGCTGCCCGTACGGAGGTTGTTGAGGGCGCGCTTGCGGGGCCCTGCCGTCCCGGCCGCCGCGTCCGATCCTGAATCCAGCCACGTCATCGAACGTACCTGGTTCCGCGCGGACACGTGCCGGGGC
>NZ_JBLTJC010000540.1:0-5543 GCF_048158785.1 Streptomyces colwelliae
GGGTTCGTCGGGGCTTCGCGGGGGTCCTGGGCGGTCCTGCTCCTCGTCAAGTCGGCTCCCCCGAGCGGTACTTGGCGGGCTGTTGGGTGCAACTGGCCCAGGAGTTCGCGGTCTTCGTCGTCGGCCTCCTCCGAGTCGAGGACGGCGAGGACCGGGGCGTACTCCAACTGCCGGGCGAAGGTGTCCGCGACGGTTCGCTGGTCCGTGGCCGCCGCCGCGAGGCCGGTATCGGCGAGGTCGTCGCCGTTGCCGAGGTACGGCAGGAGCAGGGCCGGGTCCACGGCGGTGATGACGCCGGTGACCGTGAGGCCACCGGACGTGATCACCTCGGCCATCGCCTTGGGTTCGACGGAGTCCCACAACTCGACGACGGCGAGCCGGACTTGACCGGACGCGGCGAGCCGGCGCAGCTCAGGGACCAGGTCCTCGCGCAGGGCGCAGCACGCACAGTCGTTGACGAGGGGGGTCTCACCGGCCGAGAGGATGCCGGTCGCGTCCCTGATCGTGCGGACGACCGTGCCGGCAGCGGCCGTAGCGAGGTCGTGGTGGAGTACGACGCTGCCGGGGACGTCGTGGAGGAGTTGGGCGACGGTCGCTCTGCGGGCGTCGGCGTGGAGGCCGGCGACGATCGCGACGGAGAGGTCGGGCACCGTCAGGCCTGCTTCCCGAACCGGCGCTCGAAGCGCTCCACGCGGCCGGCCGTGTCCAGGACGCGGGCCGTGCCGGTGTAGAAGGGGTGGCTGACGTTCGAGATCTCGACGTCCACGACCGGGTAGGTGCGGCCGTCCTCCCACTCGATCGTCTTCGCACTCGTCATCGTCGAGCGGGTGAGGAAGGCGTGGTTCGCGGCCCGGTCCCGGAAGACGACGGGGCCGTAGGGCGGGTGGGTGTTCTCGCGCATCGGGGTCAGCGCTCCTCTCGGAAGTCGACGTGGCGGCCGGCGGCCGGGTCGTACTTGCGCAGGGTCAGGCGGTCGGGGTCGTTGCGGCGGTTCTTGCGGGTCACGTAGGTGTAGCCGGTGCCGGCGGTGGACCGGAGTTTGATGACCGGGCGGAGTTCGTTGCGAGCCATGCCTGATACCTTACTGAAAATGAATTCCATTAGCAGCACCGGCTATGGCCCCGATCGAAGAGAGGTACGTCACTCGTGTCCGCCCACTGCATGCTGACCGGCGCACAGCCCGGCTTCGGCAACCGCATCTCCCACTCCCACCGGCGCACGCCGCGCCGTTTCGACCCGAACATCCAGTCCAAGCGCTACTGGCTGCCCGGCGAGGGCCGGTACGTACGGCTGCGGCTGAGCACCAAGGGGATCAAGACCGTGGACGCGATCGGCGTCGAGGCGGCCGTGGCCAGGATTCGCGAGCGCGGGGTGAGGATCTGATGGCGAAGAAGAGCAAGATCGCGGCGAACGAACGGCGGCGGGAGGTCGTCGCGCGGTACGCGGCGCGGCGGGCCGAGTTGAAGGAGATCATCCGGCGGCCGGGTTCGACCGAGGCCGAACGGGCCGCTGCCCAGCGGGAGTTGCGCAGCCAGCCGCGCGACGCGAGCGCCACGCGCGTTCGCAACCGCGACCAGGTCGACGGGCGGCCCCGGGGCTACTTCCGCGCCTTCGGACTGTCCCGGGTGAACCTGCGCGGGCAGGCTCACAGCGGATACCTACCGGGCGTCCGCAAGTCCTCCTGGTAACCACTGGTAGCTTGCTGCGGTCGTTCCGGCCGAGGCCGAGGCCAACGCCGATCGGGCGACCGTCCGCGTCCGGCTACAGCTTGGGAGCTACCAGTGACTACGGCGTTTTCGACGGTGTCGACGGTACGGATGGCGGCGGCTGCCGCCGGTCTGGTGGGCGCGCTCGTCCTGACCGCGTGCAGCGGTGACTCCTCGGACGACTCCTCGTCCACGCCGAGCGCGTCCTCGTCGGCGACGTCGACCGCGACGGCGGACTCCGGTGGCTCCGGCAGCAGCCCGTCGGCCGCGTCCGACGGACTACAGGGCAGTTGGCTCGCCACGGCGGGCGGCAAGGCGTTGGTCCTTGTGGTCACCGGCAAGCAGGCCGCGCTGTTCACGACCGGTGGCACCGTGTGCAACGGGACGGCCGGCGAGGAGGCGGGCATGAAGATGATCCACCTCAAGTGCACGGACGGCAGCAAGACCCGGGCGACCGGAATGGTCGACTCCGTCAGCAAGTCGAGCCTCGCGGTCACCTGGTCGGGGAGTACCGGCAAGGAGACGTACACGCGGGCCGAGGGCGGGAACCTGCCGTCGGGTCTGCCTACGGCGAGCTTGGGGTCGTAGACCTGGCGTAGCCCCGGGGGCTTGGACCTGGCGTGGCTCTGGGGCTGTAGGCCTTGGAGTGGGGGACGTGTGTGGTTCCTGAGGTGCGGGCCGGTCGGCGGAGGGGGGTTCCGTGCGGGATGATCGGCTCATGCGCACCATTCCCCTCGCCGTCGCCGCATTCGCGTCGGCTCTGCTTCTGACCGCCTGCGACAGTGGCGGCGGCGGTGGTTCCTCCGACAGCAAGAACGGGTCGGCCTGCTCGTTCGACGGGGTCGCCGTCCAGGTCGGGCCGGCCAGTACCGCTCCGGCCGCCGGTGACACCGGTGAGGTGCCCGTCTCGCTCACCAATCAGAGCAAGCCGTGCGACCTGGAGGGTTTCCCGGGCGCCACGCTGGAGGGCGGCGGCACCAAGGTCGTCCTCTCCACGCAGAAGGGCGCCAAGGCACAGAAGCTGAGGCTCGCCAAGGGCGACGCGGCGTCCTTCACCATCACCTACGTGCGCGGCAAGGCGGGCGACAAGCTGAGCCTGGCCGCGACGAAGGTGGTCATCACCCTGCCCGGCAGCAGCGACACCGCGAGCTACAAGTGGTCGTACGGACCCGTCCAGGGCAAGACCTCGGTGAGCGACTCGGACGCCTCGATCGGCGCGTTCACGCAGGCCGGCGACTGACGCGCCTCAGGCTTCCCCTCAGTCGAGTCGCGGTCGGGCCCTGACCTGGGCCCGGTCCGCCGCCTCGGCGCCCTCCGTCCAGCCCGCCTCGTCGGTGACCCCGCGCAGGCGGGTCGTGGTCGTCTCCGGGAACATCGCGTCGACGCGGTCGGTGACGGCGACCTCGCGGGTGGCGAGCACCGGAAGCAGGTCGTCGGTCACCTGCGTCCCGGCGGCCTCGGCCAGCCGGTCCCCGATGCGGTGGGCGTAGGCCGCGAGGAAGGACTGCCGGAAGGTCTTGGTCCGCCGGCGGCCGCCCGCCCGCTGGGCCGCCTCCGCCCGTGTCATCGCGGTCGTGGCCTGCACGAGGAGCGAGGTGTAGAGGAGCTCGACCACCTCCAGATCGCCCTCGAAACCGACGACGGTCGAGAAACCGA
The DNA here is from genome assembly GCF_048158785.1 of Streptomyces colwelliae. Classification (NCBI taxonomy): domain Bacteria; kingdom Bacillati; phylum Actinomycetota; class Actinomycetes; order Kitasatosporales; family Streptomycetaceae; genus Streptomyces; species Streptomyces colwelliae. The sequence goes on from NZ_JBLTJC010000540.1 coordinate 3,363, forward strand.
AGGCCTCGTTCCACACGGCCCGGCAGTGGTTCGCCCCGGCCACCGCGTCCAGCAGCACCGCCTTCGCCTGTTCGTACGGCGCCTCGACCCCGATCCGGCACGCGCCGGGCGCGTCCTTCGCCGGCGCCTGCGCGTCGAGCAGCGCCTCGTCGATACTGTGCCGCGCCATCAGCTCCTGCGCCTTGGCGCTCAGCGCCTCCGCCTCCTCCGGGAACCCGGTCGCCTCCGCCTTCGCGAGCAGCGCGCGGATCCGGGTGAGCATGCGGGAGGCGGGTCGGCGGCTGTCGTGCCGTTTCGGTTCGTGCTCGTGCTCGTCGAGGGGTTCGAGGCTCGGCAGCCGCAGCAGGAGGCGGTACAGCTCCAGCACCGTGGTCGCGTGCGTGAAACGGTCGGTGCGGGGCGGCTCTTCGGCGGTCAGTTCGTCGAGCTGGGCCTTCCAACGGGGGCCGCGCGCCCGGTCGTCCGGCACCTGCTCGCGGATCAACGCCGAGACGAGTCGTACGTGTACGTCGTCCAACTCCCGCCGCACCAGCCGTACGACATCCGCGGGCTGCCAGCCCCGTCGCCATGCCGCCGCCACGAACTCCCGTCCTCGGCGGGCGAGTTCGGGGTCCGCCGTGGGATCGGCGGCGAGGATCGAGGCGCCCGCGTCGAGGGCGTCGTGGGTGTCGGTGTAGAGGGCGGCCTCGAAGGCGCGCTCGACGGTGGTGGTCTTGCTGCTCACGGCTTGATCGTGTCATGGGGTGGCGGGAGGGAGGGGGCGCGGGGAGTTGTGCGCGCCGTTCGCGATGGGGGCGGCGGCGTGCCTGACGGGGTTGGAGGCTGTGCTGCGTTGTGCTGTGCTGTGCTGCCGTACTGATCCGGCTTTCAGCCGGTGCCGAAGCGGGGCCCATTCATCCACACCCTGTGGATAACCAACTCCCGCCGGAACCGGGGGCGTTAGGCGCAGTGTGGAGTGCGGCGCCAAGCCCGACCCGCGCGTCTTCGAGTTGGCCGCGCGGCGCGTCGAAGTCGAGGCGGAGCGCCGCCTGTTCGTCGACGACACCCTCGGGCATGTGGTCGCGGCCCGGGAGGCCGGGCTGACGGGGCTGCACTACGAACACGTCGGTCAACTCCGGGACGTGGTCGCGCCGTTGCTGCGCCGAGAATGACGCCGCACGAGGCCGACTGTGACTCCGTACGAGAATGACGCCGTACGAGATCGAGAGTGACGCCTGACTCGATCGCACCCTCACCTTCAAGGCGACTGTCAACCAAGGGTTGACGCCCATCCGCTGTCAACCTACGGTTGACACATGACGACCAACCCGAACGTCACCTCATCCGTACGTCTCGACGACCTCATCGACGCCATCAAGAAGGTCCACCCCGCACCGCTCGACCAGCTCCAGGACGCGGTCATCGCCGCCGACCACCTGGGCGATGTGGCCGACCATCTGATCGGGCACTTCGTCGACCAGGCCCGGCGTTCCGGTGCGTCCTGGACGGACATCGGCAAGAGCATGGGCGTCACCCGGCAGGCGGCGCAGAAGCGCTTCGTGGCGAAGGAGTCGGCGGATCTCGATCCCAGCCAGGGGTTCAGCCGGTACACCCCGCGCGCCCGCAACGTGGTCATGGCCTCGCACAACGAAGCCGTCGCCGCCCGCAACCCCGAGGGCCGGCCCGAACACCTGATCCTCGGTCTGCTCGCCGAACCGGACGCCCTGGCGGGCAAGGCGATCGTCGCGCAGGGGGTCGTCCTGGACTCCGTACGCCAGGCCGCCACCGCCACGCTCCCGCCCGCCGCCGACGAGGTCCCGGACCTCGTCCCCTACGGCCCCGACGCCAAGAAGATCCTCGAACTCACCTTCCGCGAGGCCCTGCGCCTGGGCCACAACTACATCGGCACCGAACACATCCTGCTGGCCCTGCTGGAGCACGAGAACGGCGAAGGCGTGCTGAACGGCCTGGGCATCGACAAGCCCACGACCGAAGGGCACATCGCCGAGATGCTGCACCGGTTGCAGGGCTGAGTCGTAGAAAGGTCTGAGCCGCTTCTCAGAAGGGACTGAGCCGCAGGTCACGGGGATTGTCAGTGCCGCCTGCCACACTCACGGACATGACCGATCGCTGGGCGCTCGCTCCGGCCGAGGGTGGTGGTGTGGAGGTCGCCGCCCTCGGTCCTGACGGGCTGCCCGTGGG
>NZ_JBLTJC010000541.1:0-5538 GCF_048158785.1 Streptomyces colwelliae
ACTCAAGTAACTCATTTATGGTTGCCTAACTCAAGCAAGCCAAGAGCTGGGGCCGCCTGAGCGGAGGTGTCCCCGTCGCGCCGTACGCCGTGGGGACGGAGTATGGCGCCGTCACCGGTCCCGGCGGGGGCCCGTACGGAGACTTCGGGGACGGAGGAGCGGGACCTCGCGGCGTGATTGCTCCGCCGGGAGGTCGGTTCGTCGTGTGCGGGTCCGATGTGGCTGGTCGCGCAGTTCCCCGCGCCCCTGAGGGGGTTGCCTATAGGCCTTGTGGATATGTGAAGAAGCGACTCGGGTCGTACTGCTTCTTCAGTGTCGTCAGGCGCGTCGTCGCGTCGCCGTAGTACGCCTTGCGCCAGTTCGTGAGGGTTGGGTCGGTGTAGTTCTGGTAGGCCGCGCCGGAGGCGTACGGCTTCATGGCGTTGTGGAAGGACGTCAGCCAGGACTGGGCTGATGTGCCGGCTGTGCCGGAGGGCCAGGAGACTATGTACTGGGCCAGGATGCGGGAGCGGCGGTGGACGAAGGCCGTCGCCGTGGGGGAGACGCGGTTGACCGCGCCGCCCAGGGCCGTCAGGGCGATGTCGCCGGAGTTGCCGCGGACCGCCTTCATCTGGTTGAGCATCGTCTGGATGCCCGTGGCCGAGATCGAGCGGTCGAAGAAGTCGGAGCGGCCCACGTAGGTCTCCCGTGCCAGCGCGCCCTGCGGGGAGCGGCCCGGGGTCGAGCCCGGGAGGTGGCACTGGGCGTCCGTCGAGAACGACGTGCAGCCCGCGTACGCCTCCATCGACTCCTCGTACGTGTGCCGCTTCAGCGAGACGCTCGACGCGTTGCCGCCGACGAGGTGGGCCAGCTTGTCGACCGCGTTCTGGAGTTCGGTGTAAGTGCCTAGGGAGAACGCGGCGACCGAGACGCGGGGCGTGCCGCCGGGCGTGTTCGTCAGGTGGCAGGACGACCAGATCTCGTCGGGCTGGTCCGGGCCCCACTCCTGCCAGGCCTTCACCACGGCCGCCGCCATCGACGACGGCCAGGTGAGATACCCGGATACGGCCTGGGGCGCGGGGTGGGTCTTGAACTGGAGCTCGGTCACCACGCCGAAGTTGCCGTTGCCCGCGCCGCGCAGCGCCCAGAACAGGTCTTTGTTCTCAGTGGAGTTGGCGACCAGCTGCTTGCCGTCCGCCGTGATCAGCGTCGCCTGCGTGAGGCTGTCGCAGGTCAGGCCGTACGCCCGGGAGACCACGCCGTGGCCGCCACCCAGGGTGAGGCCGGAGACGCCGACCGTCGGACAGGAGCCCGCGGGGATCGTCACGCCCTTCGCCGCGAGACCCCGGTAGACGTCGATCAGCTTGGCGCCGGCGCCGACGACCGCGGAGGAACCGCTCGCCCGGATCTTGTTCAGCTTCGACACGTCGACGATCAGGCGGCCGTCGCCGGAGGAGTAGCCGGCGTAGGAGTGGCCGCCGTTGCGGATCGCGACGCGGATGTTGTGGGCGCGGGCGTAGGAGAGGACCGAGCGGATGTCGTCGGGGTTCGCGACGTACGCCACCGCGGCCGGCTTCAGGGAGTCGAAGCGGGTGTTGTAGAGCTGGTGGGCCGTCTTCCAGGAGGCGTCACCGGGGCGGACCAGGGTGCCGTCCAGCTCACGGGCCAGGGCGGCCCAGTTGGCGGCGGCCGCGGCGGTGGTGGTGCGCAGGCCCGTCGAGGTGGAGGCGTTGGTCGCCGTGGCGGACGCGTCACCGCCGCCGGTGTTCTTGCCGTTGCACGCGGTCGTCGCGACCGCGGCTATCGCGGCCACGCCGCCGCCTATGAATGAGCGCCGTTCCATTTCGCCTCCTGTGGGGTTCCGTGAAGTGAGATACGGGCCGGACCCCACAAGTTCTCGTGGTCATGTCACAGGTTCGGAACAGGCGGATGCCCCGTGGCATCCGTCCTGGCCTGGCTTCTCGCCCGTCTCGCCGGACCGCGCCAGCCACAGACACAGCGGGCGAAGCAGAAAGGGCCCTGCTCGACCGTCGTCGTGCGATGTTCGGGATCCGCGGGGGGAGCCTGTCGTTCGTCCTGCTGCGCCACATCGACCAAGGTACCGAGCCCGGGTAAAGCGCTCGTATGGCGGTCGCGCGACGGTCATAGGGCGGTTGTACGGCCGTGCCGTCGCGTGACGGGCCCACCTACCCGTCGTTAAGCGGAACGACAGGGGCCCGTGACGACGTACGGGGGTACGGCAGGCTATGGAGCGGCAGCAGAGGCGGGCCCGCGGGGCGGTCGTCGCGGCGGGACTCATGGTCGGGGTCTGTGCCGGAACCGGCGGATGCGGCGCCGGTGACGGGGCGGCGACCGCGGACGCGCGCGGTGCCGGGGACGCGGTCGCGGTTGTGCGGCGCGCGGCCGACTCGCTTGTGGCGGCGGGGAGTTCACAGGCCCGTACGTCCATGGAGATGGCCACCGGCGGCACCCGCGTGACCATCCGCGGCGAGGGCGTCTACGACTTCCGCCGCCGGCTCGGCCGGCTGAAGGTGCAGCTGCCGCAGGACCCGGCCGGCGCCAGCGAGCACCGGCCGATCACCGAACTCCTCGCGCCGGGCGCCCTGTTCATGAAGAACCGGGGCGCCGGGGTGCCCGCCGACAAATGGGTACGCGTCGACACCGGGACGCTGACCGACGGCAACCTCGTGACCGGCGGGGCCACCGACCCGTACGCCGCCGCCGAGTTGCTGCGTGGGACGACTACGGCGACGTATCTGGGGAAGACGGAGGTGGCCGGGGCCTCCGTGCGTCACTATCGGGGGGTCGCCGATCTCGCCGTCGCCGCGCGCAGCGCGTCGGAGGGGAACGAGGCGGCTCTGAGGTCGGCGGCGAAAGGGTTCGCCACCGCCCGGGTGCCCTTCGACGTCTACCTCGACGACCAGGGGCGCGTCCGCAAGGTCCGCCAGCGGTTCAGCTTCGTCAACGGGCAGCGCCGCAGCACCGTGGCGGTCGCCTCGACGACGTTGCTGTACGACTTCGGGGCCCCCGTGGACGTACGACTTCCGGCGTCGAAGGACATCTACGCCGGGCAGATCGCCGAGAAGTGAGCTGAACCGATCGGTGTGGGGCGGTGTGAGGACTAGCCCGTCCGTGCCATGCGCGTTGTGTAGACCGCTCCCTACTCTAGGAAGTCGGTGACGGCAGAGAAGAGGTGATGCACGTGGCTCCGGTCGGCGGTACGGCAGTTCAGGACCACGTGGCCCTCGCCGAGATCGAGCTGTGCGGAGACCTGATCATCGCGGCCTCGGCCGCCGAGGACCGGCTCAGCCTGGAGAGCATCGACGAGGTGCTGAAGGTCGCCGAGGAACGGGACATCCCCGAGAGGCCGGGGCGCTAGGTGCGGAGCAGTCGGGCGATCGCCTTCGTCGCCTCGTCGACCTTCGCGTCGATCTCCTCGCCGCCCTTGACCGCCGCGTCGGCGACGCAGTGCCGCAGGTGCTCCTCCAGAAGTTGCAGCGCGAACGACTGAAGGGCCTTCGTGGAGGCGGACACCTGGGTGAGTATGTCGATGCAGTAGACGTCCTCCTCGACCATGCGCTGAAGCCCGCGGATCTGGCCCTCGATCCGGCGCAGGCGCTTGAGGTGCTCGTCCTTCTGCTTGTGGTAGCCGTGCGTCACCGGTTCGGAGGGCACTGCCGCCGCGCCGGCCTCGGTGGTCGTCGTCGCGTCCATCGCGTCCTCCAGACATATACCCCTAGTGGGTATATCGTAACGAACTTTGCTGGGTATAGGGCCCTTGGTACGCCCCCGTGCGGATCACTGTGCCTGATGGGCGACACTGGGGGACGGCCCATTAGCCGTGGCCGGATGATGCACTTAGCATCAGCCTGACCGAAACCGATGCATCCCGAGGACCCCTTGTGCGCTTTCGTCTGACCCCCAGGGAGACGAGCTTCTACGACATGTTCGCCGCGTCCGCGGACAACATCGTCACGGGCTCGAAACTCCTCATGGAACTGCTCGGGGCGGACACCGCCGGCCGGGCCGAGATCGCAGAGCGTATGCGGGCCGCTGAACATGCCGGTGACGATGCCACGCACGCGATCTTCCACCAGTTGAACTCCTCCTTCATCACGCCCTTCGACCGCGAGGACATCTACAACCTCGCTTCCTGCCTCGACGACATCATGGACTTCATGGAGGAGGCCGTCGACCTGGTCGTCCTCTACAACGTGGAGGAACTGCCCAAGGGCGTCGAGCAGCAGATCGAGGTGCTGGCGCGGGCCGCGGAGCTGACCGCCGAGGCCATGCCGAACCTGCGCACGATGGACAACCTCACCGAGTACTGGATCGAGGTCAACCGCCTCGAGAACCAGGCCGACCAGATCCACCGCAAGCTGCTGGCCATGCTCTTCAACGGCAAGTACGAGGCCATCGAGGTGCTGAAGCTCAAGCAGATCGTGGATGTGCTGGAGGAAGCGGCGGACGCGTTCGAGCACGTGGCGAACACGGTGGAGACCATCGCCGTCAAGGAGTCCTGACCTCTCCATGGACACCTTCGCTCTGGTCGTGACCATTCTGGTCGCGCTCTTTTTCACGTACACGAACGGTTTTCACGACTCCGCGAACGCGATTGCTACGTCGGTCTCGACGCGGGCGCTGACGCCGCGTGCGGCGCTGGCGATGGCCGCCGTGATGAATCTCGCCGGCGCGTTTCTCGGTTCCGGGGTCGCCAAGACGGTGAGTGAGGGGCTGATCGAGACGCCCGAGGGGTCGAAGGGGATGGGGATCCTCTTCGCCGCGCTCGTCGGCGCGATCACCTGGAACCTGGTCACCTGGTACTTCGGGCTGCCGTCGTCGTCCTCGCACGCGTTGTTCGGCGGGATGGTGGGGGCCGCGCTCGCGGGCGGTACGGATGTCATCTGGCACGGTGTCGTCGACAAGGTCATCGTGCCGATGTTCGTGTCGCCGGTCGTCGGTCTGGTCGGCGGTTATCTGGTGATGACGGCGATCATGTGGATCTTCCGGCGGGCGAATCCGCACAAAGCCAAGCGGGGGTTCCGGATCGCTCAGACCGTCTCCGCGGCCGGTATGGCTCTCGGGCACGGTCTCCAGGACGCGCAGAAGACCATGGGTGTCGTGGTGATGGCACTGGTGATTTCCGGCCACTCGACGTACGGCGATCCGATTCCGGTGTGGGTGAAGATCGTCTGTGCGTTGATGCTGTCGCTGGGGACGTACGCGGGTGGCTGGCGGATCATGCGGACGCTCGGGCGGAAGATCATCGAGCTGGATCCGCCGCAGGGGTTCGCTGCGGAGACCACGGGTGCGGCGATCATGTTCACCACCGCGTATCTCTTCAAGGCGCCGGTGTCGACGACGCATGTCATCACCTCGGCGATCATGGGTGTCGGGGCGACGAAGCGGGTCAACGCTGTTCGGTGGGGGGTTGCCAAGAACATCGTGATGGGGTGGTTCATCACGATGCCGGCTGCCGCGGTCGTGGCGGCGTGTTCGTTCTGGATCGTGGATCTGGCGTTCCTGTAGGCGCCCGGCGCTGTTGCCAGGGGGTTTTCC
>NZ_JBLTJC010000542.1:0-5529 GCF_048158785.1 Streptomyces colwelliae
GTCTGGGGGCGGCAGCCCCCAGTACGGGGCCACCCCAGCACCGGTCACTCACAAGGAGACGTACCGTTGGCCCCCGTTCCGCCCCCGGCAGGGACCCGCACCCTGGACCGCGCCCGCTGCCAAGCGAACGCGCACCCCTCCGCCCTGGACGCGGTCCTCGCCGCTGCGGTGCTCGTCTGCATGGTCGCCGGTTCCTTCGTGGACCCGCACGGGGACAACGGCGTGAGCTGGGGCCTCCGCACCCCCGCCCCCCTCAGCCTGATCCTGATGGCGGTCGGCGCCGCCGCGCTGGTCAAACGCCGCCGCGCCCCCATGATGGTGCTCGCCGTCACCGCCACCGCCTCCCTCATCGAGAGCGTCACCAGCGACCCCCGCGCCCCGGTCGCGATGTCGGCCGTGGTCGCCCTGTTCACCGTCGCCGTCACCACCGACCGCTCGACGACCTGGCGCGTCGCCCTGCTCACGATGACCGTGCTGACCGGCGCCGCGATGCTCGGCGGCCCCCTCCCGTGGTACGCCCAGGAGAACCTCGGCATCTTCGCCTGGACCGGCATGGCGGCCGCCGCCGGCGACGCCGTACGCAGCCGCAAGGAATTCGTGCACGCCATACGCGAGCGCGCCGAACGGGCCGAACGCACCCGCGAGGAGGAGGCCCGCCGCCGGGTCGCCGAGGAACGGCTGCGGATCGCCCGCGACCTGCACGACGTGGTCGCGCACCACATCGCCCTGGTCAACGTGCAGGCGGGAGTCGCCGCGCATGTCATGGACAAGCGCCCCGACCAGGCCAAGGAAGCCCTCGCCCACGTACGCGAGGCCAGCCGCTCCGCGCTCAACGAACTCCGTGCCACCGTCGGCCTGTTGCGCCAGTCCGGCGACCCCGAGGCCCCCACCGAACCGGCCCCGGGCCTCGACCGCCTCGAAGAACTCGCCGGCACTTTCCGCAGCGCCGGCCTCCAGGTCGAGGTCGCCCGCGCGGACAACGGCACCACCCTCCCCGCCGCCGTCGACCTGGCCGCCTACCGCGTCATCCAGGAAGCCCTCACCAACGTGCAGAAACACGCCGGTACGGAGGCGAAGGCCGAGGTCAGCGTCGTACGCGTGGGCCCGAACGTCGAGGTCACCGTCCTCGACAACGGCTCCGGCGAGGACCAGGACCCCGACTCCGGCGGCGGCCACGGCCTGCTCGGCATGCGCGAGCGCGTCACCGCCCTGCGCGGCACCCTCACCACCGGTCCCCGGTACGGAGGCGGCTTCCGCGTCCATGCGATCCTGCCGGTCAAGACCCGTCCACGCGCCTCGGGGGACCCCGTATGACGACGATCCGTGTCCTGCTCGCCGACGACCAGGCCCTGCTGCGCAGCGCCTTCCGTGTACTCGTCGACTCGGAGCCCGACATGGAGGTCGTAGGAGAGGCCTCGGACGGCGCACAGGCCGTACGGCTGGCGAAGGAGGAGCGGGCCGACGTCGTGCTGATGGACATCCGGATGCCCGGCACGGACGGCCTCGCCGCGACCCGCATGATCAGCGCCGACCCGTCCCTGGCTCACGTCCGCGTGGTCATTCTGACGACCTTCGAGGTCGACGACTACGTGGTGCAGTCCCTGCGCGCGGGCGCGTCCGGCTTCCTCGGCAAGGGCTCGGAGCCGGAGGAACTCCTGAGCGCGATCAGGGTCGCGGCGGCCGGAGAGGCACTGTTGTCCCCCGTGGCGACCAAGGGACTGATCGCCCGCTTCCTCGCCCAGGGCGGCGACCTGGACGACGACCGTGACCCCGCCCGCGCCGAACGCCTCGACGCCCTCACCGTGCGCGAACGCGAGGTCCTCGTCCAGGTCGCCGGCGGCCTCTCGAACGACGAGATCGCCGAACGCCTGGAGGTCAGCCCCCTGACGGTGAAGACCCACGTCAACCGCGCCATGTCCAAACTGGGCGCCCGCGACCGGGCCCAACTCGTCGTCATCGCCTACGAGTCGGGACTGGTCCGGCCGCGAGTGGAATAACCCAGCAGGCTTACGGCAGCGCCAGCATCCGCTCCAGCGCCAACTTGGCGAACGCCTCCGTCTCCTTGTCCACCTCGATGCGGTTGACCAGGTTGCCCTCGGCGAGGGACTCCAGGGTCCAGACCAGGTGGGGGAGGTCGATGCGGTTCATCGTCGAGCAGAAACAGACCGTCTTGTCGAGGAAGACGATCTCCTTGCCCTCGGGGGCGAAACGGTTCGCGAGCCGGCGTACGAGATTCAGCTCGGTGCCGATGGCCCACTTGGAACCGGCCGGGGCCGCCTCAAGTGCCTTGATGATGTACTCGGTTGAGCCGACGTAGTCCGCCGCGCTCACGACCTCGTGCTTGCACTCGGGGTGGACGAGGACGTTGACGCCGGGGATACGGACGCGGACGTCCTCGACCGACTCCAGAGAGAAGCGGCCGTGCACCGAGCAGTGGCCGCGCCACAGGATCATCTTCGCGGCGCGCAACTGCTCAACGGTGAGGCCCCCGTTGGGCTTGTGCGGGTTGTAGAGGACGCAGTCCTCCAGCGTCATCCCCATGTCCCGCACGGCGGTGTTGCGGCCCAGGTGCTGGTCCGGCAGGAACAGGACCTTCTCGCCCTGCTCGAAGGCCCACTCAAGGGCCCGCTCGGCGTTCGACGAGGTGCAGATCGTGCCACCGTGCTTGCCCGTGAATGCCTTGATGTCGGCGGACGAGTTCATGTACGAGACGGGCACGACCTGCTCGGCTATCCCGGCCTCGGTCAGCACGTCCCAGCACTCGGCGACCTGCTCGGCGGTGGCCATGTCGGCCATCGAGCAGCCGGCCGCGAGATCGGGGAGTACGACCTTCTGGTCGTCGCCGGTCAGGATGTCCGCGGACTCCGCCATGAAGTGCACACCGCAGAACACGATGTACTCGGCCTCCGGGCGCGCGGCCGCGTCCCGGGCCAGCTTGAAGGAGTCGCCCGTGACGTCGGCGAACTGGATGACCTCGTCGCGCTGGTAGTGGTGGCCGAGCACGAAGACCTTGTCGCCGAGCTTCTCCTTGGCCGCGCGGGCCCGCTCGACCAGGTCCGGGTCGGACGGCGAGGGCAGGTCGCCGGGGCACTCGACGCCGCGCTCGCTCCTCGGGTCGGCCTCACGGCCGAGGAGGAGCAGGGCGAGGGGCGTCGGCTGAACGTCGAGTTCCTGGGTCTGGGCGGTGGTCACGACACGCACCCTTTCTGTTCTGCGGGCTGGGCCGGCCTGATGGGAGGACAGCCCTTTTCGTCGAATTGACGTTATCTATCATAACTGCTTCACGTCAGTTTGACGATGCCCATAGCGTCGATGTGACATCAATCCCGGTGGGCGCCCGCGGACGCACCCGGTACGCGCCCGGCGAGGGGGCTTGCAGGCGTGTGCGAGCATGGAGAGAGGAGCCAAGGGAAAGACACCGGACATGGTCCGGAATGAATCCACGGCCCCGGCGGTTGAAATCGTCGGCAAGCAGTCTCCGTACAACCCGGGAGAGATGTAGATGTCCGTATCGGACGAGACCAGCACCGTCACCGACGGCATCCTTCTGTCCGACGCCGCCGCGGCGAAGGTCAAGGCCCTGCTCGACCAGGAAGGCCGTGAGGATCTGGCCCTGCGTGTCGCCGTCCAGCCCGGCGGCTGCTCCGGCCTGCGTTACCAGCTCTTCTTCGACGAGCGCTCCCTCGACGGCGATGTCGTCAAGGACTTCGGCGGCGTCAAGGTCGTCACCGACCGCATGAGCGCCCCGTACCTGGGCGGCGCCTCCATCGACTTCGTGGACACCATCGAGAAGCAGGGCTTCACGATCGACAACCCGAACGCGACGGGCTCCTGCGCCTGTGGCGACTCGTTCAGCTAAACCCGCTGAACCCGCTTGTGCCCCGTTGGGCAATTGAGCAGAGCGAAGGCGGCGGCCCCCTCCGACAGGGCCGCCGCCTTCGGGCTTTTCTGGTGCCCGTGCGGTCGTCTGCGGTCGTCGCTACCGGGCCGGTGAGGGTCCCGTCCCGACCTCCGCCTTCTTCTCCACGGGGATCTTCGTGCCGTCCGGCCCCACGACCTCCCGGTCGCCGACCGGCGCCTTCAACTGCACGGTCTGGTGGTAGACCTTGGCGATCATGATGCAGACCTTGTCCGGCCAGGGCGTGTCGGTCACCGTGACGGTCACCTTGCCCGAACTCTCCACGGCCGACGCCTTGTAGTCGGCGCACACCCCGCCGGTGAAGGCCACGGTGAGGCTCTTCCCGTCGGTCGTGTAACCGTCCGCCTTGATGTCGTGCGGCGCCGCGGTGGAGGTCGAACTCGCCGTAGGCGTGGGCGTGTTGGCCGAGGCCAGATACTTCGGGTCGATCGCCGGATACGTCACCGTGAAGGTGTCCTGCCCGCTCGCCTCCCGCGCCTCGAACAGCCAGGACGGCACCAGCGTCTGCTTCCCGTCCACGGAGTGCACGGCGAGCCCGAACACCGCGTGCTCGACGGTGGTCGACGCCTGCGTGGGCGTGGCGGAAGCCGCGGTCGACGACCCGGTCGACGACCCGCAGGGCGCCTCCAGCCGGTCCTTCAGCGGTACGGGACTGGCGCAGCCGCCGATGCCCATCCGGTGGTCGGTCCTCGGCGCCGCGTTCATCAGGTCCAGCGTCTTCCGCGCACTCAGCACGGGATAGACGTCACCCTTCACCGGCGCCGCCAACTCCCCGCTCCCGCCGACCACTTCACCCTGAGCGCTGATGGTCAGCCCGGTCGTCCACCCATGAGTGGGCAGCCCACCGAAGACGGGCTCGGCGTTCACGACCCGCTGCGCGCCCATGAGTTGGCTCGCGTCGACCTTCGCGTCGTCCTGGCCGACGGCCTTCAGGATCGGGGCGGCGGCCTTCTTCGCCACGGCCGCGCTCACCGGGTCGGTGGCCGAAGTGCCGGGATCGTGCGTGCACTTGAGGGTGCCGCCGGTGCAGTCGTCGGTGCCGGGTGCGTAACGGTTGAACGTCCACATGCCCGGCGCCGCCTTGTTCACCTGCAGACTCGGCCCGCTGCCGTCCTGCCCGCCGATCTTCCAGACCTGCCCCTCGGCGACCGGTGTCCCCTCGACACCGAGCGCCTTCGCGAGCCGGCTCACCGCGTCCTTGGTCACCTCACCCTGCGGCGCGTAGACAGCCGCGGACTCCGGCCCGTCGGGCAGACTCCCCGCGGCCCGATACGTCTGCCCGTACGGATTCGGCTCCCCGGACGCGATCCCATTCGTACCGCCCGAGGAGTACCCGTCGAGCGCGAGCGGCGGCGGAGTCCCATCGGCGCCGGAGGCCGCGGAACCCGTCCCTTCCCCCGAACCGCCGGAAGAGGAAGAGGACGACGCGAGATACGCCCCGCCACCTCCGACGAGCAGCACGGCGGCCGCCACCGAGGCGATGACGAGGGGCGACCGGGGTCGCGCCGGGCGCCTGTCGTCGGTTTCGGGGGAGTGCTCGTGCAGCGAGAGTTCGGTGTCGGTGGTGGAGACGGGCTGCTCCGGGTGGGCGGCCTCGGGGGGTGTGGGGT
>NZ_JBLTJC010000543.1:0-5522 GCF_048158785.1 Streptomyces colwelliae
ATAAGAGACAGGGTCGGGGGAGGGAGCGGTGGGGGATGACCGGGACGTCGTCGAATCCGGCACGCGAGGGGACGGGGCGCGGTTCGGAGTCGGAGCTGGTCGGGCCGGAGCCGGGATCGGCAGGGGTGGCCGGCGGAGCCGGAGGCGACGGCGATGACGGTGCTGACATCGTTGCCGGAGCGGTCGCCGGGTCGGCGAAGCGGGGCCGTGGGCGTGGCGAACGGCCCGTCTGGTCACGGGACTTCGCGCTGTTCTTCGTGGCCCGCGCCGTCGCCCGGCTCGGCGACACCATGCTGCCCGTGGCCCTCGCCGCAGGTCTGCTGGAACACGGGTACGGCGCGGGCGCGGTCGGCCTCGCCATGGCCTCAACAGCCGCCGCCTTCGCGGGACTTGTCGTCTTCGGCGGCGTGATCGCCGACCGTTTCAGCACCCGCAAGCTGATGATCGGTGCCGACCTGGCGCGCCTCGGCACCCAGTCCCTCGCCGCCGTACTCTTCTTCACCGGCCATGTCGTGCTCTGGGAGATCTGCGCGATCGGCTTCGTCAACGGCGTGGCGGGCGCGGTGTTCCAGCCCGGCGTGGCGAGTACGGTGCCGAGACTCGCCACCGACATCCAGGGCGCGAACGGCGCGATACGCATCGCCGAGTCCGCCGCCCAGCTCGCCGGTCCGGCCGTCGCGGGCCTGCTCGTCGGATTCACCTCGCCCGGCGGCGTGTTCGCGGCCCACGCCGCCACCTACGCGGTGAGCGCCCTCTGCCTCCTGCTCCTCCGGCTGCCCCCGCTCGCGCCGGGCAGCCGCGAGCCGGGGCACGGGTCGGGCGCCTTCAAGGCCGATCTGGTCGAGGGATGGCGGGAGTTCAGATCACGCACCTGGCTCTGGGCGGTCATCGCCGTCTGGTGCCTCTACATGATCGCCGTATGGGGTCCGACCGTTCCGCTCGTGGCGACACAAGTGGTGCAACAACACGGCCCGCGCGCCTACGGCCTGGTCAACTCGGCCCTCGGCGCGGGCACCGTCGTAGGCGGACTGCTGGCCCTGCGGCTGCGCCCCCGCCGTATGCTGCGCGCCGGTGCGATCGCCCTCTTCGCCTTCGCCGGTTTCCCGGCGACCGTCGGGGCGGGGCTCGGCGTACCGGCCATGGCGGCCGGCGCCGCTGTCGCCGGGGTGGGGATGTCCTTCTGGGGCGTGATGTGGGCGACGAGCGTCCAGACCCAGGTCCCACCCGGACGTCCTCAACCGCATCCACGCGTACGACGTGGCGGGCTCCCTCGCGATGATGCCCGTCGGCCAGGCCCTGGCCGGCCCCGCCGCCGCAGCCCTCGGCACCGACCATGTGCTCCTCGTCGCGGGCGCGATGAGCTTCGTCGTGCCGACCGCTCTGCTGCTGGTGCCTGCCGTACGCGGGCTGATACGCGCCGACGCGATACCGGTCGGCCCGAGTGGTTCCAGTGCCCCGAGCGATGCGGTGATACGTGAACGGGCGTGCCCGCAGGAGAGTTGACGGCGCCGGTGCCGGGACACGGTGGTTGCGTGTGACGGTGAGGGCGTTGTCGTACGGCGCGGTCTCAGCTCCGCTCCGCCACCCGCCGGCCTCCTTCTACTCCTACGAAGCCGCCGATCCGCTCGCGCAGCGTCCGCGCGTCGAGGCCGTGGGTGGTGAGGTGTTCGGCGAGGGTGCCGTAGCGCCGGAGTTCGGCCCGGCCGACGCCGAGGCCGAGAACGCGGTGGGGCACGTCGGCCAGTGCGTCGTTCGCGGCGGTGGCCGAGGTGCCCGCCAGATACGGCTCGACGAGCACGACGTCCGTCCCGGCGTCCCGTGTGGCCGCGCGCAACGCGTCCGCGTCGAAGGGCCGTACGGTCGTGGCGTACAGGACGGTGACGTCGAGGCCCTCCGTCGCGGCGAGGACGGCGTCGAGCATCGGCCCGACGGCGACGACCACGCCGGAGCGGCCCTCGCGGACGGTGCGGAAGCGCGCGCCGTCGACCGGGAGGGCCTCCGCGTTCGACTGGACGGACAGCCGTACGTACACCTTGTCGTCGCCCGCGGCGACCGCGTGCCGTAGGAGGGTCTCGGCCTCGTCCGGGTGGCCGGGCACATGCACGGTCCAGCCGTCCAGGGTGTCGAGGAGGGCCACGTCGCCCGGGCTCATATGCGTGAACCCGCCGGCGGGCCAGTCGAAGGAGGCCGCCGCGCTCACCAGTACCGCGCCGACGTCCTGGTGCCCGAGGTCCAGCTTGACCTGCTCGAAGGGCCGCTCGACGAGGAAACTCGCGAAGGTGTGCACGACCGGACGCATCCCGGTCAGGGCGAGCCCCGCGCCCGCCCCGACGAGGAGCTGCTCGCGGATGCCGACGTTGATCACCCGGTCGGGGTGCCGGAGCCGGGCGTCCGCGAAGCCGTCCACGCCGATCTCGGCGAGGACGACCGCGACCCGTGGGTCCTCGTCGAGCAGCCGGGAGACGACCGGGGCGAAACGGTCACGCATGGTGTCCATGGAGAGCCTTCCTCGATTGTGCTGCTGATATCGGATATCGGATATCGGAAACGGACGGACGATCAGGCGGACTTGGGCTCCACCCGGGCCACGACCACCTGCGGTCGGCCGGGGTGCGGCGCGGTGAAGGCGGCGTACAGCGCCTCGTGATCACGGCCGTCAACCGTCACCGCGGACCAGCCCGCGGCCCGGAACCGGGCGGCGATACCGCCGGGCCGGGCGTGGCTGGCCGAGGAGTTGTCGATGACGACGGTGTGCAGCCGGTCCAGTCCGGCGGGCCCGGCGAACGCGATGGCCTCGTGATTGCTGCCCTCGTCCAGCTCGGCGTCCCCGACGAGCACCCAGACCCGCGGTTCGGTACGCCCCTGGGCGCGCAGCCCCAGTGCCGTCCCGACGGCGATCGGCAACCCGTGCCCCAACGACCCGCTGCCGATCTCGACGCCCGGTACCAGCACCCGGTCCGGGTGGTGCCCGAGCGGCGAGTCGTAGGAGCCGAAGTCCGGGAGCCACTTCACCGGTACGAATCCCTTGGCGGCCAGTACGGCGTAGTACGCCATCGGCCCGTGCCCCTTGGACAGCAGGAACCGGTCCCGCTCGGGGTCGTCCATGCGCCCCGGGCCGACCCGTAGCACCCGGTCGTAGAGCACCCACAGTGCGTCCAGCGTCGAGGTCGCCGCCGGGCCGTGTTTCTCGTCGCCGGTCATCAGCCCCATGAGGCGGGGCAGGTCGCCGTGTGTGTACAGACGGCTGTGTTCCGTGGTTGTCGTCGTCATGCGGACGATCGTGCAACCTCAACCAAACTTCAGGTCAAGCGGCGAAGGCGGAGGCGACCCCTTGCCCGAATAAAGGCGTGCGCGATCACCGACGCGAGTGCGGTATTGTTTCCATGCGCGTTCAACCAGGGGAAACCCCAGGTCAGACGGGCAGCGGGACGTGGCGCAGCTTGGTAGCGCACTTGACTGGGGGTCAAGGGGTCGCAGGTTCAAATCCTGTCGTCCCGACCAGCTTTGATGCAGGTCGGAGGCCGTTCTCTCGTTTACGGGAGGGCGGCTTTTCGCGTTCCTGGAGGGCTGGTGGTCGCAATGTGGTCGCAGGCCGGGGTCGGGCGACACACCGCGTCGGACGGGTCGGACCTGTCCGGCAGAAGAGACCGGGAGCTCCTTCTCCCGGGCGATTGGTGAGTCGGTGTACGGCGGAAGGCCGTTTTCGGCGCGCGTGCTGGAGTGCTTGGCGATTCATCGTCGACAGCGAGGGTGCTGGCGAACTCGCTTGCAGGGGTCAGGGCTATTTGGGCTTCTTCCCTTTGCCATTGGCTTCGCCCGCCTGGCCGTTGCCGGAGGAGCCGGTGTTGCCCGCCGTGCCGTTGCCGGCGTCCGCGGCCTGGCTGGGTTTGCCCGTGCCGACCGACTTGCTCGGTGTGGACGTCGCCTGGGCCAGTTGCTCGGAGCAGTACGCGGCGACCTTGTCACTCCCGCCGGCGGCCGCGACGAGCTGCTGCCAGGCCGTTGCTTCGAGCGCCTTGCCGTGGCCCTTGACCTGCTCGTAGGCGCGGCAATGGGCTTCGGTGTTCTGGGCGTGGGACGAACCGTCCGTCGGCCGGTCGGCTCCGGTCGTCGCCGACGAGGCCGCACTGCCCGGCCGGTCCGGGGCGACCGACGGGTGCGCGGTCGCCCGGTCGGTACCGGCGCCGTCCGTGGACGAACCGGCGGAACCGATGGCCGCGACCGCGACGCCACCCAGGGCCAGGCTGGCGAACACCACGCCGAACGTCGTTTTCACGGGTCGCCCGGCACGCCGCTTCGCGGGCAGTCGCCAGTCGTCCCGGCGCCGGGTCCGCGCCCGTTGCGTGCCCGGGTTGCGGGTGGTCCGGAAAGCGACCAGAGCGCGCTGCTCGGCCTCGGGGTCGAGATCTCTGTCGCGGATGACGACGTCCAGCGTCGCCTCCAGTCTGGCGGTGTCCGGCGCGTCCCACGGGTCGGACGCGGCGCCACCAGGGTGCACACGTCGGCGGCCCGGAACTCCGTCGCCGCTCAGCCGTTCACCCATGTCCGCTTCCGTTCTTGTCCGACAGGTTCGATTCGTTCGGTATGGCCGTCTGGTGCCTGTACGTGGGCCCACCGCGGCCGTTGATGTTCATTTCGGTTGCTGTCGTTGTTCGTTCCGACTCCACCAGCGTTCGGGAAGCCTCATCCGTCACACCCGCGTCCACTTCGCCGCCGACGCCCAGCTGGCGCGCGAGGCGTTTCAGTCCGCGATGGGCGGAAGTGCGCACCGCTCCCGGACGCTTGCCGAGGACGCGGCCGGCGGCGGGACCGTCCAGGCCGACGACGACCCGCAGGAGCACGGCCTCGGCCTGATCCCGAGGCAACCCGCGGACCAGGTCCAGGGCCCGCTCGGTGGAGAGGGACTCCAGGGCCTGGTCATAGGTGCTGTGCGGGCCGGGCAGGTCCAGGACGTCCTGTTCGGTCCCGCCCGCCCGGGGCCGCACGCGCTGGCGCCGCAGATGATCCAGCGCACGGTGCCGGGCGATGGTCGCGGTCCAGCCACGGAACCCGGCCCCGTCTCCCTTGAAACGGTCGAGGTCACGGGCAATTTCCAGCCAGGCGTCGGACGCCACGTCCTCCGCGTCGTCGCCGACAAGCCCGTGCAGGTAGCCGAGCAGGCTGGGCTGCACGATCCGGTAGAGGATCGTGAAGGCGGATTCGTCGCCGTCCTGGGCTCGCTCGACTGCCGCGCCCAATTCCCCGTCGTACGTCTGTACGCGCCGGGGTCGCCGTAGCTGGCCCAAAACCGTCCTCGTTCGCACCGTTCACAGTGGGTCCGTGCCGTCCGCCGTGCTCCGGTCGCATCGACGGCCCCATGTTGACCAGCGTCCGTGCTCACAGAAGTGTCACAACACATCAGCTTTCTCCACGGCATCGCAGGCGCTCCGCCGCACAGCCGCCGTCGGCGCGAGGGTCGGCTCGACACATCCCCGGCGCCCCGTGAATTCGGTATGCGGACGGCGGCGGCGGTGGTGGTGGGG
>NZ_JBLTJC010000544.1:0-5514 GCF_048158785.1 Streptomyces colwelliae
AGGCGACGCCGCCTACGTCACGCTCATCCCGCTCGGCGCCCTGGTCTTCCGCGCGGCCGGCCGCAGGGACCGTCCGGTCGCAGGGCGTCGTCGAGGAGATGGAAGCGGTCGGTGGCGGTGTAGGTCACGGAGGTCGCGCCCAGGAGGCGGGCCTCGCGCCAGCGGTCCGCGGCGACGCGTACGTAGGTGCCGGCCTCGACGCGGTCCCGGACGGTGACGGGGAGCGGGTCGACACCGAGGCCCTCGGTGCGGACGAGGGCGAGGTCGAGGGCGGGCAGGGGGGTCACCGCGTCGGCGGTGACCAGGCAGGTGCGGTCGCCCGCGGCGTGCAGGACCAGGCGGGGCAGTCCGTCGACCGCTTCGTGGCTGGTGATCACCGTGCCGTGGTGGTCGGCGACGAATCCGGTGCCGCGTGGGCGCCCGGCGAGGTCGCGGACGCGTACCAAGGACTCGTCCAGGTCGCGGACGCGTGCCGGGGCCGTGTCGTCGATGTCGTCGGCGACGGGCGCGGCGCCCAGCGTCGATCGCTCCGCCCGTGCGTCTTCCCGCGTCCGACGGCCGCCGCCCGTCCGCGGGCCACGTCCCGCCATGGTCGAACCTCCCCGCCGTACCCATGCCCTGTGTTCGACGGTAGGCGTGGCGTGATCAGCGGGACAGATCGCGTGGTGAACGCGCCCCCTTCCGCTCCCTCGGTTCACTCCGAGCGCCTGCCCGGACGGGTGAATAGACCCCGAGGGTTGGATACACCCTAGGGGTGGGGGAACCGAGGGGGGACCGTGGAGCGGCGGGAACGTAGACCCCGTGACCGCCGCTCCACGGGCGGGACTTGAGGACCCGCCAGGTCCTCGGTCCCGCCCCCGGGGTGTCTCTCAGGCGAAGACCGCGAGGCTCTTGGCCTTGCCCTTCTGTTCCTCCACGAGCGCCAGGAAGCGGCCCTCGGGGTCGAAGACGCCGACCGCGCCGGCGCCCGTGTACTCCTCGGGGATGTCCAGGCGGACACCGTTGAGCAGCAGCTTCGCCCGCCGGGTGTCGACGGACCAGCGCGGGAACGCGGCCTCGGCGGCTTCGGCGATCGGCATCACGGTCAGCTCCTCCTGGAGCTGGTCGAGGGTCTTCGCCGTGTCCAGCTTGTACGGGCCGACGCGGGTGCGGCGGAGAGCGGTCAGGTGGCCGCCTACGCCCAGGTCCTCGCCCAGGTCGCGGGCCAGGGCCCGGATGTAGGTGCCGGACGAGCAGACCACCGAGACCACCAGGTCCAGGACGGGGGTGCCGTCCTCGGCGACGGCGTCCCGGACGTCGTAGACCGCGAAGGAGGAGATGGTGACGGGGCGGGCGGGGATCTCGAAGTCCTCGCCGTCGCGGGCCCGTTTGTACGAGCGGACGCCGTTGATCTTGATGGCGCTGACCTTGGACGGGACCTGCATGATCTGGCCGCTGAGCTTGGCGATCCCGGCGTCGACGGCGTCCCGGGTGACCTTCGAGGCGTCTGTCGACCCCGTGATCTCGCCCTCGGCGTCGTCGGTCAGGGTGCTCTGGCCCAGGCGGATCGTGCCCAGGTACTCCTTCTCCGTGAGCGCGAGATGCCCCAGGAGCTTTGTCGCCTTCTCGACTCCCAGGACGAGTACGCCCGTTGCCATCGGGTCGAGGGTGCCCGCGTGCCCGACGCGGCGGGTGCGGGCGATGCCGCGCATCTTGGCGACCACGTCGTGCGAGGTGAAGCCCGACGGCTTGTCCACGATGACAAGGCCGTCGGGCGTCGGGGTTTTCTCGGTCATTCGGCGGTGTCGTCCTCGTCGTCGTCCTCGTCGTCCGGCTTCTTGTACGGGTCCGCGTCACCCGCGTACGCGGCGCCCGCCGAGACCTCGCGTACCTTCTCGTCGGACTGCCGTGCCTTGTCGAGGAGGTCCTCGATGGTCTTGGCGGTGTCCGGGAGGGCGTCCGCGACGAAGGTGAGGGTCGGCGTGAACTTCACGCCCGCCGCGGCGCCCACCGCGGAACGGAGCACGCCCTTGGCGCTCTCCAGTCCGGCAGCCGCCTCGGCCCGCGCCTCGTCGTCCCCGTACACCGTGTAGAAGACGGTCGCCTCCCGCAGGTCACCCGTCACCCGGGTGTCCGTGATGGTGACGTGCGTGCCGAGCCGCGGATCCTTGATCCCGCGCTGCAGCTTCTTGGCCACCACCTCTCGGATGAGGTCCGCCAGCCTCTTGGCACGCGCGTTGTCGGCCACTGGTCCGTCTCCTTAGTAACTACGTCTTGCTGCAACTACGTCTTGCCGCTTGCTTCGGTCTTCGTCCGGCTTCAGTCTTCGTCGCTGTGGAGTCTGCGTCGAACGGAGAGCAGTTCCACCTCGGGCCGCGCGGCGACGAGTCGCTCGCAGCGGTCCAGTACGTCGGTGAGGTGTCCCGTGTCCCCGGAGACCACCGCGAGCCCGATCTCGGCCCTGCGATGGAGGTCCTGGCTGCCCGTCTCGGCCGCGCTCACCGCGTACTTGCGCTGGAGTTCGGCCACGATCGGACGGACGAGAGAGCGTTTCTCCTTCAGCGAGTGGACGTCGCCGAGGAGCAGGTCGAAGGACAGAGTCCCCACATACATGTGTGTCCGGATGTCCCGCCGGTTCGGGGTATGGGCGCCGGTCTCGGACGCCGATACAGGAACCGTACACGCAACGGCCGGGGCCGATCGACGGAAATTCTCTCCGCCGACCGGCCCCGATCGCGTGCTGTGTCGATCAGCCGCGAGGCTTCTCGCGCATCTCGTACGTCGCGATGACGTCGTCGACCTTGATGTCGTTGAAGTTGCCGAGGTTGATACCGCCCTCGAACCCTTCGCGGATCTCGGTGACGTCGTCCTTGAAGCGACGCAGACCGGAGATGGTGAGGCTCTCCGCGATGACCTTGCCGTCGCGGACGAGGCGCGCCTTGGTGTTGCGCTTGACCTCGCCCGAGCGGACCAGGACACCGGCGATGTTGCCCAGCTTGGACGACTTGAAGACCTCGCGGATCTCCGCCGTGCCGAGCTCGACCTCCTCGTACTCCGGCTTGAGCATGCCCTTGAGGGCCGCCTCGATCTCCTCGATGGCCTGGTAGATCACCGAGTAGTACCGGACGTCGACGCCCTCGCGCTCCGCCATCTGCGCCGCGCGGCCCGCGGCGCGGACGTTGAAGCCGATGACGATCGCGTCGGAGCCGGTCGCCAGGTCGATGTCCGACTCGGTGACCGCACCCACGCCGCGGTGCAGGACGCGGATGTCGACCTCGTCGCCGACGTCGAGCTGGAGCAGCGAGGACTCGAGAGCCTCCACCGAACCGGACGCGTCGCCCTTGATGATGAGGTTGAGTTCCTGCACCAGACCGGCCTTGAGGGCCTCGTCCAGGTTCTCCAGGGAGAACCGGACTCCGCGCCGGGCGAAGTTGGCGTTGCGCTCGCGCGCCGCGCGCTTCTCGGCGATCTGACGTGCCGTGCGGTCCTCGTCGACGACGAGGAAGTTGTCGCCGGCGCCCGGGACGTTGGTGAGACCGAGGACGAGGACCGGGGTCGAGGGACCCGCCTCTTCCACGTTGTCGCCCTTGTCGTCGAGCATCGCGCGGACACGGCCGTAGGCGTCGCCGACCACCATGGTGTCGCCGACCCGCAGGGTGCCTCGCTGGACCAGGACGGTCGCGACGGCGCCGCGGCCCTTGTCCAGGTGGGACTCGATCGCGATGCCCTGCGCGTCCTGCTCCGGGTTGGCCCGCAGGTCGAGCGAGGCGTCCGCGGTGAGGACCACGGCCTCCAGCAGGCTCTCGATGTTGAGGCCCTGCTTGGCGGAGATGTCGACGAACATGGTGTCGCCGCCGTACTCCTCGGCCACCAGCCCGAACTCGGTGAGCTGACCGCGCACCTTGGTCGGGTCGGCGCCCTCGACGTCGATCTTGTTGACCGCGACCACGATCGGCACGTCGGCCGCCTTGGCGTGGTTCAACGCCTCGATCGTCTGGGGCATCACACCGTCGTTGGCCGCCACCACGAGGATCGCGATGTCGGTCGACTTGGCACCACGGGCACGCATGGCGGTGAACGCCTCGTGACCCGGGGTGTCGATGAAGGTGATCCGGCGCTCTTCGCCGTTGACCTCGGTCGCGACCTGGTACGCACCGATGTGCTGGGTGATACCGCCGGCCTCGCCCGCGATGACGTTCGTCTTGCGGATGGTGTCGAGGAGGCGGGTCTTACCGTGGTCGACGTGACCCATGACGGTCACGACCGGCGGACGCGCGACGAGGAACTCCTCGCCACCCTCGTCCTCGCCGAACTCGATGTCGAAGGACTCGAGCAGCTCGCGGTCCTCCTCCTCGGGGCTGACGATCTCGAGGACGAAGTTCATCTCGTCCGCGAGGAGCTTCAGCGTCTCGTCGGAGACGGACTGCGTGGCAGTGACCATCTCGCCGAGGTTCATCATCACGCCGACGAGCGACGCCGGGTTGGCGTTGATCTTCTCGGCGAAGTCGGTGAGGGACGCACCGCGCGACAGACGGACGGACTGTCCGTTGCCACGAGGCAGCATCACACCGCCGACCGACGGGGCCTGCATGGCCTCGTACTCCTGGCGCCTCTGCCGCTTCGACTTGCGACCACGACGCGCGGGACCACCGGGACGGCCGAAGGCGCCCTGTGTGCCACCGCGGCCACCCGGACCACCGGGACGGCCACCGAAGCCGGGACGGCCACCGCCGCCACCGGCGGGAGCACCCGGACGGCCGGCGAAACCGCCGCCACCGCCACCGGGACCCGCGGGACGACCGGCGAAACCGCCACCGCCGCCACCCGGACGACCGGCGAAGCCGCCGCCGCCACCCGGACGACCGCCGCCGCCACCCGGACCGCCGGGACGACCGCCGCCGGCACCGGGACCACGGCCACCGGGGCCGCCACCGGGACGGGGGCTACCGGCAGCGGGACGCTGCGGCATCATGCCGGGGTTCGGACGGTTGCCACCGGGGCCACCGCCGGGACGCGGAGCGCCGCCCTGCGGGCGGGGCATGCCGCCCGGGCTCGGACGCGCGCCACCGGGAGCACCCGGACGGGCACCGCCCGAAGCGCCCTGGGGACGGGGACCGCCCTGACCGGCACCCTGCGGACGCGGAGCGCCACCGGGGGCACCGCCCGGACGGTCCTGGCCGCCGGGACGCGGGGCACCGGGACGGGGCGCGCCGGGGCGCGCCATGCCGGTGGAACCACCGGAGGTGAACGGGTTGTTGCCCGGACGGGGACCGGCCGGACGAGCACCGGGACGCGCGCCCTGACCGGCCGGACGCGGAGCGCCGGGACGGTCGCCGCGGTCACTGCGCTCGGGACGGTCGCCACGACCCTGACCACCCTGGCCGGGACCGGCCGGACGGGCACCGCCCGGACGGGGAGCCTGGCTGGCCGGACGCGGGGCGCCCGGACGCGGGGCAGAACTGGAACCGCCCGTAGAAGCAGGGGCGGCAGGCGCGGCCGGAGCCACGGGAGCCGCCGGGGGGGCGGTGAACTCGG
>NZ_JBLTJC010000545.1:0-5506 GCF_048158785.1 Streptomyces colwelliae
CGGCGGTGGAGCGCGTTGTGGCGCGGTGGCGGAGTGGACGGCCGTTCACGCGCGCGGGGTGGGCGGGGTGAGCGGATGCCGTCCTCAGGCGGTCTGCCGACGTTATGGCGGGCCGTGTCACCCGCACCAGAGGACGGTTCATCCATCTTCCGTGCCGTGGGTGGAGGAATCATCCACCGCTGTTCCTATGCGCTGTCGCCCGGGGCGTCCTCCGGTTCGGCGTCGGGGCCCTGGGCGCGGACCCGCTGGACGTGTTCGAGGGAGTCGCGCAGTTCGCTGAGCCAGTCGTCGGTGTGGCGCTGGACGAGGCGGACGCACCAGGCGAGCGCGTCACTGCGGCTGCGGGCCACGCCGGCGGCGATGAGGGTGTCGAGGACCTGGCGCTCGGGCTGGCGCAGCCGGGTCATGACGGGCGCGGCGATGTGCGTGAACAGGGATCGCTCCCCGGCGCACTCCACACCCCACGAGACCTTCCTGCGGAACCGGTGCTCGGCCTCGCGCGCGAGGGCGATCCGGGTCTCCCGAGTGCGCTCGCGGTACTCCTGTACCCGGCCCTGGACGGCCGCCTCCTTCTCGGCGTCCGAGACGCCCTCGGCGAGCTTGGGCGCGGGGATGCGGCCGATCACGGTGACCTCCTCGCGGTCGACCGTGACCTCGACCAGCTCCTCGAACAGGTCGTCGGGCAGACGGCCGGTGAACCAGCCGCGAAGCTTCTCCTGCTGCTCTGTCGTAATCATGTAATGACGATTACTCGCGAGCGGAGCGAAGGCAAGGGGCTGCGGCGGAGTGCGCCGAGAGCTGAAGCGGAATGTTTCGGGACTGTTTCAGGACGATTGGCGAACACGGGTAAACCGGCCATCCGACCTGATCCGGCGATCAAGAACCGCGTGGTTACGGGGTTCGCGCGTTCGAATTCTGTGACTTCACGCCACTGATTCAACACGCAAGGTTACTGAAACCTGTGGGTGGGATGTGAGTTTCCGCGACGGACTCGGCAGAGTGGCGCCCGCCGGTCCAGCACCGACCGAGCGGGGCCGGCACCTCTTCGAACCGATCGTTCCGTGATCGGTTCGCATCGAGCGGAAGGATGCACACAATGCGGAACACCGCACGCTGGGCAGCGACCCTGGGTCTGACGGCCACCGCCGTCTGCGGGCCCCTGACCGGGTCCGCCCTCGCCGCCCACGGAGCCGGCCCGTCCGCGCTCTACGCCCCCTCGGCCCTGGTGCTCACCATGGGCCACGGCGACGCCGCCGCCCTCGCCACACCGGAACGCGCGGTGACCCTCACCTGCGCGCCCACCTCCTCGGGCACCCACCCGGCCGCCGCCCAGGCCTGCGCCGAACTGCGCGGCGTCGGGGGCGACTTCGACGCCCTGTCGGCCCGGGACGACGTGCTCTGCAACAAGCTCTACCGCCCCGTCGTCGTCACGATCGACGGTGTCTGGCAGGGCAGACGCGTCTCCTACGAGCGCGTCTTCTCCAACGAGTGCGTGAAGGACTCCTACGGACACGGAGGCGTCTTCACGTTCTGAGAGACCGGGACCGCACGGTCTCCGTGAGCAACAGGGAGGGTCCGTAGCTGGGGAGTGCGTACCCCTGTCGCGGAGCACTGCGGTCCCGCACCAGGGGTCGGCCGGGCGGTGTGGGGTCGCCCGTGCCGGCCCCTGTCATCGTTGTGGCCTCTCCGCCTGCGAGGGCAGCACGCGCAGCGGCGGAAAGCGGCCGAGCAGCCCCGAGGCACGCAACAGCCGGTCGATGCGCGGCCCGTCCGAGACGATCCGCAGCCGGCCGCCCCGTTCCCTGGCCCGCCGCTCGGCCCGGCACAGGACACGCAGCCCCGAGCAGTCGAAGAACTCGACGGGCCGCAGATCCACCAGCACGTCGGGCTCCGCGACCGCCGTCGCGGCGTCCAGATGTTCTACGACGAGGTCGGCCGTCGCCATGTCGATCTCGCCCGACACCTCGACCACCGTGAAGGGGCCCCGCGACCGCGTACGGGCACAGGAGTTGGCGGCAGGCCTGTCGCGTTCGTCCGCTTCGGCTGTCATGGCCGCTCCACCTCGGCATGGGGCGCATTGGATCTCGGTAGCTACCCCGGAGAGGTCCAGGCCATCCCTGAACTGGCCGCCCGCAAGATCTAGTTCACTCGACATGGTGAATTCCGGTCCGAAAGGTTGACTTTCTGTCAGTAAGCGCTCGCGATCGGGCGACTGTGCTCGGAGCGAGCGGTGAAGAGGGGCCGCCGTCTCCCTGCGGACGGCGACCCCTCGGTCTGTGCGGCTCAGGCTCGGGCGAGGCCGGTCACATGTGGACGACCGGTGCCGCGTCCGCGTCCTGCTGCGGGACCCCGCGACGGTAGAGCGCGAACGCGATCAGCGTGCCCGCGGCGAAGAAGCCCGCCGACCACCAGAACGCGGTGGTGTAGCTCTCGATCGTCGCCTGCGCCTGGACCAGCTTGCTGGACGCGTCCTTCCCGGCCAGGTAGTCGGTCGCGGCGCTCGCGGCCAGCGTGTTCAGCAGCGCCGTACCGATCGAACCGCCCACCTGCTGCATGGCGTTGACCGTCGCCGAGGCGACACCCGCGTCCTCGGCGGCCACACCGCCCGTGGCGAGCTGCATCGCGGGCGGCATCACCATGCCGAGGCCCGCGCCGATCACGATCAGCTGCGGCAGGACGTGGGTCGCGTAGGACGAGCTGGTCCCGATGTCGGTCAGCCAGGCCATGCCGACCATGGCGATGGCGAAGCCCAGCGGAATGACGACCTTCGGGCCGAGACGCGGCACGAGCATCGTGGTGCCGATCTGCGCCATGACCATCAGGGCGCCGATCATCGGCAGGAACGCGACACCGGTCTTGGTGGGGCTGAAGCCGAGGTTCAGCTGGAGGTAGTAGGTGAGGAAGAGGAACACGCCGAACATGCCCGCACCGGTGATCAGCACGGCGAGGAACGAGGCGCCCCGGTCGCGGTCGAGCAGGATGCGCAACGGCAGCAGCGGGTGCGCGGCGCGGTTCTGCCACCAGGCGAAGGCGGCGAGCAGCAGACCGCCCGCGATCAGGAAGCCCCAGGTCTGGGGTGAACTCCAGTCGTGCGTCTCGGCGTTGGAGAAGCCGTAGACGAGGGAGAAGAGACCGCCGGCGACCAGGACCGTGCCCGGCACGTCCAGCTTGGAGCCCGCGGCGTCACGGTGGTTGCTGAGCAGGACCCAGCCGCCGGCGAAGGCGACGAAGGCGATGGCGACGTTGACGTAGAGCGTCCAGCGCCAGTCGAAGGCATCGGTCAGCACACCGCCGAGCAGCAGACCCACCGCGCCACCGGCGCCGGCGATGGCGCCGTAGACGCTGAAGGCCCTGGCGCGCTCGCGGGCGTCGGTGAACGTCGTGTTGAGCAGGGAGAGCGCGGCCGGTGCGAGCAGTGCGCCCGCGACACCCTGGAGGGCGCGTGCGGTGACCAGCATCTCGAAGCTGGTGGCGGCGCCGCCGAGCGCGGAGGCGGCGGCGAATCCGACGACGCCGACGAGGAAGGCGGTCTTGCGGCCGAACAGGTCGGCGATGCGGCCGCCGAGCAGCAGCAGGGAGGCGAACGCCAGGGCGTACGCGGTGACGATCCACTGCCGGTTGCCGTCGGAGAAGCCGAGGTCCTGCTGGGCCGACGGCAGGGCGATGTTCACGATGGTGGCGTCGAGGACCACCATCAGCTGAGCTACGGCGACGATCGCGAGGATCCACCACCGCTTGGAGGAGGACGCGGACTGCGCCTCCCCGGCACCCGACCGGGTGTCTTCGGTCAATGTCTTCTGGGACATCGGGAACCACTCCAGGGAAGTCGTTCGGGGTTTACCAAAACGTAAACGAAACGGTTTCGTACACATGGAGAGTAGAGCACTTTCAGCGAAACGGCAACGTTTCGCTGAGGGCGGGGAGCGGGCATGCGCAGTGGCGTCTTCGAGGTCGACGGGGCCGGGCTGTACTACGAGGTGCGCGGCTCCGGACCGGCGCTGTTGATGATCGGCGGGGCCGGGGGAGACGCCGGCTACTACGACGGCATCGCCGCGGCCCTTTCCGACGCATTCATGGTGATCTCGTACGACCGACGCGGCAACTCGCGGGCGCCGATGGAACTCACCGTGCAGGCCGCCGACGCCCGCGCGCTCATCGACGGGTTGGCCGGCGGCCGGGCGCTGGTCTTCGGCAACAGCGGGGGCGCGATCATCGGCCTCACGCCGGCCGCGCTGCACCCGGAGGTGATGGCGGGCCTCATCGCCCACGAACCCCCCGCCGTGAACGTCCTGCCCGACGGCGACCCCGGGCGCGGCTTCTTCGCCGAACTGGCCGCACTCCACGAGCGGGGCGGGGTGCCCGCGGCCGGCCGCCGGTTCGCGGAGACGACACGCGGCAAGGGGGCGTACCGCTGGCCCGCCGACCTCTGGAAGCGGTTCCTCGGGAACCAGGACCACCTCTTCGGCACGGAGTGGCCCGGCTTCGCCGCCTTCACGCCCGACGAGACCGCGCTCAAGTCGGCGCCGTTTCCTGTGGTGTTGGGGGCGGGCGCGGAGGGCCGCGGTACGTACTACGCCCGGCCGTCGATCGAGATCGCCCGCCGGATCGGCGTGCCGTGGGTCGAATTCCCCGTCATCCACATGGAGTTCCTACGCGACCCGGACCGATTCGCGGCGGCGGTAAGGGTGTTGGTGACCCAGATGCGCAGCCGCGACGGTCACGTCCCGGAACTCTGGCAGGGCACCGCTCAGTGAGAACCGAGCAGCTCCGCGACCAACACCCGCCGCAGCCACGCCCGATAGTGGTCCGGCGTCCAACTCCGGTGCCTGCGCAGGAGTTGATGCATGTGCGGTGAGGCGAGGGCGTAGAGCGTGTCGGCGGCGGTGCGCGCGTCGAGGCCCGGGCGGAGGGTTCCGCGCTCCTGAAGTGCCGTGGCCAGGGCGAGATGTACGCCGTACGTCGCCTCGGTGCCGGCGTCGGCGGAGGCCCGCATGTCCGGGTCGGCGCCGGCCGCCTCGACGGTCATCATGATCAGGTCGCCGGCGCGTTCCAGCAGGTCGGTCATCTGGTCGACGGTGCGGCCGATGGCGCGCTCGGGGTCGGGCTCCTCCCGGATCGCCAGGGTCTCGGGGCGTTCCGGGACGGCGACCGGCTCCTCGTCACCGGCGAGCGTGACGCCCAGGGTGTGCCCGAACAGTGCGGCCTTGGTGGGGAACGCGTCGTACAGCGTGCGCTCGCCGACACCGGCCGGCGCCGCCACCTCCTTCATCCGCGTGCCCGTGTACCCCTTCTCAGTGAGGAGCCGGGCGGCGGCTTCAAGGTCACCCATGAGTCCCCGGACGCGGACGGCGTCGTGCGCGGAGTGGCGGGGGAGGTCCCGGAACTCGGCGACTCCATGCTCTGCCCGCGGGTCAACTCCGAGGCGGCGCACGGCTGTCGGGGCTTCGACCCGGACGGCCTCGACCTGCACCTGTACAGCTGGGCGGCGCACGGGGTGGATCACGGG
>NZ_JBLTJC010000546.1:0-5505 GCF_048158785.1 Streptomyces colwelliae
CCATGCGGTTCGGCAGCCGCGACTGAGCGGGAGAACGCCCCCTCAGCGTGTAGTTCTCCGCGAAACGCTCCACCGCGCCGGACACCTCCGGCGACACCCCCAGCCGGCGCACCCGCCCCTCTTCGTCGACGCCCCGTACATGACCCGCATGGCCGACATCGCCCACGCGGTGGGGCCCCCGTCGGCCCTGAAAGGGCCTCGTCCTCAAACGCCGGACGGGCTGAGTGATGCCGGCCTGCGCTGTGAAGTGAAGCGCCCGACAGCTCGCCCCGAAGCCACCCTTTACTGCTCCCCCGACTCCACCCGCTTCTTCAACCCCGCCAGCGCCCGGTCGATGATGACCTTCTCGGCCTTGCGCTTGATCATGCCGAGCATGGGGATCTTGACGTCGACCGTCAGCAGGTACGTGACCTCGGTGGTGCCGGCCGCCGTGGACTTGAGGAGGTAGGAGCCGTCCAGGGAGCGCAGCATCTGGGACTTGACGAGGGTCCAGGAGACCTCGTTGTCGCCGGTCCAGGTGTACGCGAGGACCTGGTCGTCCTTGATCGCGCCGGCGTCCATGACGAGCCGGACCTGTTCGGCGCGGCCCCGGTCGTCGGTCTTGAGGACGTCGGCCTCCTTCACCTCACCGGTCCAGTCCGGGTAGCGGGCGAAGTCGGCGATCACTTCCATCACTTCGGCCGGTGCCGCCTCGATCGTGATGCTCGAACTGGTGTGTTCCGCCATCGCTGTGGCTCCTCCAGATGCGGACCGGCAGGGCGTCGTCGTCGTGCGCGTGTGCGTGCAGCGTGAAGGCTACCGCGCGGTCGACCGCCCCACTTCACCCCCTACCTGCGGACATCAGGGGGAGGTCACCATTCCAGCGCCCAGGGCTTGCCGCTCCCCGCGAAGTGCCCCACGTTCACGCACTCGGTCGCCCCGATCCGCATCCTCCGCACGAGCGGCTGGTGGACGTGGCCGAACAGTGAATAGCGGGGCCTGGTGCGGCGGATGGCGTCCAGGAGGGCGCGGCTGCCGCGTTCGAAGCGGCGCGCGACGGTGTCGTAGACCAGCTCGGGGACCTCGGGCGGGATGTGCGTGCAGAGGACGTCGACCTCGCCTACCGCTTCGATCTTGGCGGCGTACTCCTCGTCGCTGATCTCGTACGGGGTGCGCATGGGGGTGCGCAGGCCGCCGCCGATGAAGCCGAAGGTGCGGCCGCCGATCTCGACGCGTTCGCCGTCGAGCACGGTGGTGCCGGGTCCGGCGTACTCGGGCCACAGGGTCGGCATGTCGACGTTGCCGTAGGTGGCGTACGTCGGGGTGGGGAAGGCGGCGAACATCTCGGCGTACTGTTTGCGGACCGCCTTCTCGATCAGGGCCGCGCGGTCCCCGCCGACGCCGGCCCACAGGCGGGCGCCGAGTTCGCGGGCCTCCTCGAAGCGGCGGGCGGTGCGCAGCTCGACCAGGCGGTCGGCGTTCTCCTCGCCGAACAGCTCGGGGAAGATCCCGCGCGAGTGGTCGGCGTAGTCGAGGAAGAGGACCAGGTCGCCCAGGCAGATCAGGGCGTCGGCACCCTCGCCGGATCTGGCCAGGTCACGGGCGTTGCCGTGTACGTCGCTGACCACATGGATGCGCGTCCCGGAGTTACCGGCCGGTGTGGGTGCCATGACGATCAAGCGTAGGCGTGTGCGGCAAACGTGAACAGTGGCGGCGGAGCTTGCGGTTACTGGCCAGTCAAGAAAGGCGTGGACTACTGTGCGCGAGGAAACACCAATCTGTGTGACGCAGCGAACATCTCGCCGGACCCCCCTGTCGTAGGAGCCATACCGACGGGTAACGTCCGGGCAGTCCAGTCGTGCTCAGGATTTCAACCACCGGGTCCTGACGCACCTGCCCGAGCCGTGGACCGGACCGTCGCATCACACAACGTCGTGGCGCCGGCGCCCTATGAGGAGCAGCAGTCTTGCGCGAGTTCAGCCTTCCGGCTTTGTACGAGGTCCCCGCGGACGGCAATCTGACCGACATCGTCCGCAGAAACGCCGCGCAGCACCCAGATGTCGCCGTCATCGCCCGTAAGGCGAACGGCGGCTGGCAGGACGTGACCGCCACGGTCTTCCTCGCCGAGGTGCACGCCGCCGCCAAGGGGCTCATCGCTTCCGGCGTCCAGCCCGGCGACCGGGTCGGCCTGATGTCCCGCACGCGGTACGAGTGGACGCTGCTCGACTTCGCGATCTGGTGTGCGGGCGCGATCACCGTGCCGGTCTACGAGACCAGCTCGCCGGAGCAGGTGCAGTGGATCCTGAGCGACTCGGGCGCCACCGCGGTCGTCGTGGAGCAGGACGGGCACGCCGCCACCGTCGAGTCGGTGCGTGCGCAGCTGCCCGCGCTCAAGCACGTCTGGCAGATCGACGCCGGCGCGATCGACGAGCTGGACCGCGCGGGCAAGGACGTCACGGACGCGACGGTCGAGGAGCGCAGCTCGCAGGCGAAGGCCGACGACCCGGCGACCATCGTGTACACGAGTGGCACCACCGGCCGGCCCAAGGGCTGTGTGCTCACCCACCGCAGTTTCTTCGCGGAGTGCGGCAACATCGTGGAGCGGCTGCGCCCGCTGTTCCGCACCGGCGAGTGCTCGGTGCTGCTGTTCCTGCCGCTCGCGCACGTCTTCGGGCGGCTGGTGCAGATCGCGCCGATGATGGCGCCGATCAAGCTGGGCCTGGTCCCGGACATCAAGAACCTCACCGATGAACTCGCCTCGTTCCGGCCGACGTTGATCCTCGGTGTGCCGCGCGTCTTCGAGAAGGTCTACAACTCGGCGCGGGCCAAGGCGCAGGCGGACGGCAAGGGCAAGATCTTCGACAAGGCGGCCGACACCGCGATCGCGTACAGCCGCGCGCTGGACACGCCGTCGGGTCCGTCCCTCGGTCTGAAGATCAAGTACAGGACGTTCGACAAGCTCGTCTACAGCAAGCTGCGCGCGGTGCTCGGCGGCAAGGGCGAGTACGCGATCTCCGGCGGCGCCCCGCTGGGCGAGCGCCTGGGGCACTTCTTCCGCGGCATCGGCTTCACCGTCCTGGAGGGCTACGGCCTGACCGAGTCCTGCGCGGCCACCGCGTTCAACCCCTGGGACCGGACGAAGATCGGCACGGTCGGCCAGCCGCTGCCCGGCTCGGTCGTCCGCATCGCGGACGACGGCGAGGTGCTGCTGCACGGCGAGCACCTGTTCAAGGGCTACTGGAACAACGAGGCCGCTACGGCCGAGGCGCTGGCCGACGGCTGGTTCCACACCGGGGACATCGGCACCCTCGACGAGGACGGCTACCTCAGCATCACCGGGCGCAAGAAGGAGATCATCGTCACCGCGGGCGGCAAGAACGTGGCCCCGGCCGTGATCGAGGACCGCATCCGCGCGCACGCGCTGGTCGCGGAGTGCATGGTCGTCGGCGACGGGCGGCCCTTCGTGGGCGCGCTGGTCACCATCGACGACGAGTTCCTGGGCCGCTGGGCCGCCGAGCACGGCAAGCCGTCGGGTTCCACCGCGGCGTCGCTGCGTGACGATCCGGACCTGGTGCAGGCGGTCCAGGACGCGGTCGACGACGGCAACGCCGCGGTGTCGAAGGCGGAATCGGTGCGGAAGTTCCGCATTCTGTCCTCCCAGTTCACGGAGGAGTCGGGCCACCTGACGCCGTCCCTGAAGCTCAAGCGCAATGTGGTGGCCAAGGACTACGCGGACGAGATCGAGGCCATCTACCAGAAGTAGCGGGCCGGGTACGGAAGTCGGGCTATGACGCGGTGTCCTCGGCGAGGACCCGCGTCATCGTCCTTTCCGCGAGCGCGGTGATCGTCACGAACGGGTTGACCCCGATCGAGCCGGGCACCAGCGAACCGTCGGTGATGTACAGCTTCGAATACCCCTTCACCCGGCCGTAGTTGTCGGTCGCCTTGCCCAACACGCAGCCGCCTAGCGGGTGGTAGCAGAAGTCGTCGGCGAACACCTTGTTGGCCGTGCCGAACAGGTCGTACCGGTAGATCGTCCCGTTCGCCGCGTTGATCCGGTCGAACAGTTTCTTCGCCATGGCGACCGAGACCGCGCTCTGCGCCGCGGTCCAGCCGAGTTTCACCGTGCCGGAGGCGGAGTCGTACGTGAACGACGCCCGCTGCGGGTTCTTGGTGATCGCCAGATAGAGGCTGATCCAGTGTTCGAGTCCCATCGGCAGCGGGGCGATCTCCGCGAAGACGGGGTTGGCGGTGTTGGCCCAGTCGTCGATGCCCATGACCGGCATCGTCGACTCGTTGGCGCCGACGGTGTCCCAGATGTGGTTGGCGCGCCCGACCATCGTGTTGCCGTTGGTCCCCCAGCCCGCGCCGACGCTCGCGTTGAGAGCGGGGAGGGTGCCCGTGTCCCGGGCGCGGACGAGGAGTTCGGTGGTGCCGAGGCTGCCGCCGCCGAGGAACAGATAGGTGCAGCTGTACTGCTTGGTCTCGACGACCGCGCCGGTGTTGTCGATCCGGTCGACGCTCAGGACATACGACCCGTCGCTCGCCCGGGTCACCGCCTTCACCTTCTCCATGGTGTGGATGGTGACCTTGCCGGTGCCGAGCGCTGAGGCGAGGTAGGTCTTGTCGAGGCTCTTCTTGCCGTAGTTGTTGCCGTAGATGACCTCGGCGGCGAGCGCGGACTTGGTGGCGGTGCCGGCGGCCTCCTTCTGCATGTAGCCGAAGTCGTAGACGTTGGGCACGAAGGTGGTCTTCAGGCCGGCGGTGGTGGCGGCCTTCCGTGAGGTGCGGGTGAACTGGTACCACTCCGTCGACTCGAACCAGGCCGGGTCGACGGTGTTGACGCCGAGCATGGTGCGGGCGCGCGGGAAGTACGTGGCGTACATCTCGGTGGCGTCCACGGTGGGGAACTGCTCGGCGAAGTACGACTGGAGCGGGGTGACGGCCATGCCTCCGTTGACCAACGAACCCCCGCCGACACCACGCCCCACATACACGGACATGTTGTCGTAGTGCACGCGGTCCAGGACGCCCGGGTAGAGGCCGATGTCCTTGTTGACGACGTCCAGCCACAGGAAGCTGGCGAGCGGGGCCTCAGTGCGGGTCTTGAACCACATCGAGCGCTGGTCCGGGGCGGAGGTGGAGCAGAAGATCTTGCCGTCGGAGCCGGCCGTGTTCCAGAGCTTGCCCATCTCCAGAACAAGGGTGGTGATACCGGCCTGCCCGAGCCGGAGGGCGGCGACCGCCCCGCCGTAACCGGACCCGACGACGATCGCGGGGGCGGTCTCGACGGCCGCGGGTTCGACGGCCTGCGCGGACTGGAGACCGATACGGGTGAGACCGGCGGTGGCGGCGGTCTGAAGGGCGACCATGCCCAGGATTTGACGTCTCGTCAGCTGATGCTGCGTCAGTTTTGCTGTCATGCGCGCAGCATGTGCGGATTATCGGGTTCCGCCAAGGGTCTGCGCCGGTTTTGGGGCGCATGCGGGGGTGGTGGGTGAGTTGTGTGGGGCCTCACCGTGAGCC
>NZ_JBLTJC010000547.1:0-5480 GCF_048158785.1 Streptomyces colwelliae
ATCGATCCTACCCGGGTCCGGCGATCGCCCTCATCGTCCTCCCGTACCGGACGGGAAGGCGGACCTGGTCGAGCGGGACTCGGCGGGCGACCTGTTCCGCAACAGCGGTGACGGGAAAGGGTCGTTCGGGGCGCGGGTGAAGATCTCGGGCGGGTGGAGCGGCTACACGGGCGTCTTCTGATGTGACTCGTATGTGACTCCTAGGGCGTTTTCTGGCCACATCGAGTCCTTATCGATTCCTTAAGTGGCGCATGTCACGCCCCCGGCGAGGGAATCGCTGGGGGCATGACAGATGACGCCATAGCGAGTGGGCTGTCAAAGGGAGATCCCTCCGATCACTCCGGTCTCTCCGACGAAGAACGGCTTGCCCAACTCGGCTACACGCAGGTTCTCGCCCGCCGCATGTCGGCGTTCTCCAACTACGCGGTCTCCTTCACGATCATCTCGGTCCTGTCGGGCTGCCTGACGCTGTATCTGTTCGGCATGAACACGGGCGGCCCGGCCGTGATCACCTGGGGCTGGGTGGCCGTAGGCCTGATGACGCTGTTCGTCGGCCTGTCGATGGCCGAGATCTGCTCGGCCTACCCGACGTCGGCGGGCCTGTACTTCTGGGCCCACCGCCTGGCGCCCCCGCGCACGGCGGCGGCCTGGGCGTGGTTCACGGGCTGGTTCAACGTCCTCGGCCAGGTCGCCGTGACGGCCGGCATCGACTTCGGGGCGGCGTCGTTCCTGGGCGCGTACCTGAACCTCCAGTTCGACTTCGAGGTGACGCCGGGCCGCACGGTCCTCCTCTTCGCCGGGATCCTGATCCTCCACGGCCTGCTGAACACCTTCGGTGTGAAGATCGTCGCCCTCCTCAACAACGTGAGCGTGTGGTGGCACGTGCTGGGCGTCGGCGTGATCGTCGGCGCGCTGACCTTCGTCCCCGACCACCATCAGTCGACGAGCTTCGTCTTCACGAAGTTCGTGAACAACACAGGCTGGGGCAGCGGGGTCTATGTGGTGTTGCTGGGCCTGCTGATGGCGCAGTACACCTTCACCGGCTACGACGCCTCCGCCCACATGACGGAGGAGACCCACGACGCGTCGACGGCGGGCCCCAAGGGCATCGTCCGCTCCATCTGGACGTCGTGGATAGCCGGCTTCGTCCTCCTCCTGGGCTTCACGTACGCGATCCAGTCCTACGACAAGGAGTTGGGCTCGGCGACGGGGGCACCCCCGGCCCAGATCCTCCTCGACGCTCTGGGAGCGACGGCGGGCAAGCTGCTGCTGTTGGTGGTGATCGGCGCGCAACTCTTCTGCGGGATGGCGTCGGTGACGGCCAACAGCCGCATGATCTACGCCTTCTCACGCGACGGCGCGCTCCCGTTCTCCCACGTCTGGCACACGGTGAGCCCGCGCACGCGGACGCCGGTGGCGGCGGTGTGGCTGGCGGCGGGCGGAGCGCTGGTGCTGGGCCTGCCGTACCTGATCAATGTGACGGCGTACGCGGCGGTCACGTCCATCGCCGTGATCGGCCTCTACATCGCGTACGTCATCCCGACCCTGCTGCGGCTGGGCAAGGGGGACGACTTCCAGCGCGGGCCGTGGCACCTGGGCCGGTGGTCGCGGCTGATCGGGACGGTGTCGGTGGTGTGGGTGATCGTGATCACCGTGCTGTTCATGCTGCCCCAGGTCTCGCCGGTCACGTGGGAGTCCTTCAACTACGCGCCGGTGGCGGTGCTGGTGGTGCTGGGCTTCGCGGCGGCCTGGTGGTTCGCCTCGGCCCGGGAGTGGTTCCTGAACCCGGAGCATGCGCGGACGAAGGCGCGGGAGGCTGCGCGGGCGGGGGCGCCTGAACCGGTGGATCCGTAATACTCCGGATTGGTCGGTGCCTCGTCCGGCACGTGGGTGGTGGTGCGGGTCGGGGTGCCCGAACCGGTAGATCCGTAGCACTCCGGACCAGTTGGTGCCTCGTCCTGGCCCTGCTCGCACCCTGTTTCGCCGTCCGGCGCGGCCGTGTCCCCGATACCCGATCGGAGACACGGCCACCTCCCGCTATGCTCGGGTAGGCAACATCGCGAGGACCCTTAGCTCAATTGGCAGAGCAGTGGACTTTTAATCCATTGGTTGTGGGTTCGAGTCCCACAGGGTCTACCCGGAAGCCCCAGTTCAGAGCACATTTGATCTGGGGCTTCGGTGCGTTCCGGGGGCTCAGAGGTCGTTAGCTCAGTCGAAGCTCAACCGAAGTGCAGACGATAAGCCTTGCTCAGTCGTTGTTGCCGTAGGTGTCTTCCACTGCCTGGGCCTCCCTGACCAAGGCTTGAGCCCCGGCCAGATCAGCGCCGAAGTCCACGAAGATGCGGAAGCGGAAGTCGCCGCGTGGCCGATACTCCACGTCGACCTGGTGGTCGAAGCGGCGGGCGAACTCAACGAGTCGCTGGAAGTCGCCTTCGTCAACATCACTCAGGTCGAGGTCGACGGTGCACTGGGTGTCGTCCTGCAGTTTCATGGTGCCTCCCGCAGTCGGCCCCGCTCTAAGTCTGCGCTCCACCCGAACGGCCCGCACATGGAGCGGCCCCGGCCGGATCGGCGTCCGGTCGGGGCCTGGTCCCGCCCACTCGCAGAACTCACGGGGTACAGGGACGGGCGGGAGTCTGTGGGGCGCCCGCGCAGTCGGGGCAGGCGTACACCTCGATGTCGAGGACGTGGGCACCCATTCGCCCGCGGGAGATGCCGGCGCTCACCGCGCCGTGCCACAGCGGCTTGCCGCACCAGCAGCACGCGCGGCCGGAGTACTGCTCGTACCCCAACTCGGCGGCGGGCGGCGCCTCGTTCACGGCTGGTCGGCGAACGGCACCAAGTCGAACGCCTCACGGCATGGCCGGCAGGCGAACACGCCGCCACCCGCTCCAGAGCCTTGCTCGTGCACCTGGATCAGACGGACGCCCGAGGCGAACGCCTCGTGCCACGAGCACCAGCCGTAGGCGGTGGGGGTGTTCGCGGTGCCCGCGGTCTGCGTATTCTCCGGCATGTCGACTCCATCCAGTCGGCCACGCCCGGTGCCGTTCGCGCGGCCGCCGGGTTTCTGTTGTGTCTCCCGAAGCTAGGAGCGTGACCAGAGCCAGAGCGAGCAATGTGCAGAACTGTGCAGCACACCCACTCTGTAGAGGCATGTTGGCGGAATCGTGGCCTTGACGTTGCGATCGGGAGGCGTGACGGTATTGCAGAAAACTGCACAACGCATCGAGGGAGACAGCCGTGGCACTGCATTTCATCGGTATCGACCCGAACACCGGCGACGACGAGAGCCCTACAGTCTGGGTCGACCAGGAGAAGCAGGAACTCGTACTCCAGGGCTGGAAGCCCGCCCCCGAACTCGAAGCTGAGTGCGCCGAGTTCACCGTCCCCGGCCATGCGGTGGGCATCCCGGAGCACGAGGCCGTGATCCGTATCCCCGCCAGGATGGTGCCGATGATCAGGGAGGCGTGCGATGCCGTCGAGCGTGCCGACGTTCGCTGAACTCATCGCAGGCTGTACCCACACCGCGGTGCACCTGGAGATGCGCGACGCCTATTCGGTCGACAAGGAGCGGCAGCAGTTCGAGGCGTGGCGCCAGGGATTCCGCCACGACCCGGCGGACCGGGCGTCCTGGTGGCGGCCGTGGCTCGACACGGTCCAGGAGACCGTTGCCCGCGGCGTTGCTGTACGGCGTGCCCGGATCGTGTCCGAGCCCGTCAGCGAATACATCCGCTTCGAGCACTCCGGCACCTTCACGAACGTCGCCGCGGGCGAAGAGGTGCGGTGGCTTCCCCGCCGCCAGGCCTCAGACATTGCGCTGCCGGGCAACGACTTCTGGCTCTTCGACGGACGCTTGATCCGGTGGAACCACTTCACTGGCGACGGCGGGTCGGCAGGGCAGGAACTCTCCGAGGATCCTGCCGCCGCCAAACTGTGCGCCGCCGCATTCGACGAGGTGTGGGCCAGGGCCGTCCCTCACGACCAGTACGAGATCCACTAGACCCACTAGCAGGAAGCACCGGTAAGCCAGCTCATGTCCGTCTCCCCGTCCTCGTCCGCCCAGGCCGCGCGCGCAGCTGTCGCCGGGCGGCTGCGCGATCTCCGTAAAGAGGCAGGACTGACGATCACCGAGCTGGCAGACCGGTGCGGCTGGCACCATTCCAAGACGTCCCGCATCGAGAACGCGATCACTGCCCCCACCACCAACGACGTCCGCCGGTGGTGTGCTGCTACCGGGGCGAAGCCCCAGGCACAGGACATCGTCGTGCAGTCGGTGAACGCCGAGTCGATGTACAGGGAGTGGCGCCACCAGACCCGCAGGGGTCTGACCGAGCTGCAGCAGAACACCGGCAAGCTCTTCCGCACCACCGACCTGTTCCGCGTGTACTCGTCCACGCTCGTCCCCGGTCTCCTGCAGACCGAGGGTTACGCGGCCGGCGTTCTCGGCGCGGTGGCCCGTTTCCGTCAGCTCCCTGACGATGACAGCACCGAAGCCGCGCGCGCCCGGGTCGAGCGCTCGCGGATCATCCATGATCCCGGCCGCCGCTTCGTCCTGCTCATCGAAGAGCCGGTTCTGTACTGCCAGATCGCCGACGTCGACGCCATGGCGGCGCAGCTCGGCTACCTCCTCACCGCCGGCGCGATCCCCACGGTGTCCCTCGGCATCATTCCGGCAGCCGCGAGCCTGCGTTCTCAGTGGCCGCGCGAGACCTTCCACGTGTACGACGACAAGCTCGTGTCCGTCGAGTTGGTTTCGGCCCGGGTGCGGATCAACCAGCCCTCTGAGATCGAGCTGTACATCAGGGCGTTCGAGGAACTGCGTGGCATGGCCGTGTACGGCGCCGGCGCGCGCGCCCTGATCCTCAAGGCGATCGAGGCACTGCACTGAACCCCGGGCACGACGAAACGTCCCCTGCGAGGCTCGAGCAGCGGGCGTTGTTCAGGCGTCCGGTTCGCCCTCTTTGGGCGCGTCGCCGGCTGGTTCCGGCATCCCGATGACGTACGTCCCCTTCGCGGGCAGGGTCGCGACGAGCCCTCGCCGCCGGAGTTCAACGATGGTGCGGCGCACGGTACCGATGCTCACGCCGTGCAGGTCCGTCATGGCCCGCTCGCCCGGCAGCGCGGCGCCCTGCGGCAACTTGCCGGACGCGATGTCTGCCGCGATGGCGTCGGCGAGTTTCACGTACTCGTAGCGCGGAAGCTCACTCATCCTTCCACGGTGCCGCAGCCCAACGCATACTGCAGGGCTGGAACGCGTTCCAACGCGGTAGGACGTGGAAATGGGCGGAGGGGTGCAGAGGGACGCAGTTGCCGGTATGGTCGAAATGACAAGACCCCGGCGAGGTGGCTAGACCTCCCGGGGCACGGCCAACGCTACAAAGGAGCGTCAACGTGCACGACCTTATCTGTCACACCCTCAATTGGCTGCGCCTCCTCTTCGCCCCGGGCACGGGTAAACGGCGCCGCCCCCACCGCCACCC
>NZ_JBLTJC010000548.1:0-5437 GCF_048158785.1 Streptomyces colwelliae
CGGCAGCCCCGCCGGGAACACCCCCGCCGGCGACCCCTCCGGCCCCGGCTTCGGCGCCGGGAAGGCGGCCGCCGCCCGCGCCGCACAGGCCCAGGCGGGCCAAGCGGGCACCGCCACCGGGACACCCGCCTCCGCCGCTTCCACGGCCCTCTCCGGGCCCCAGCAGCCTGCCCCCGGCGTCCCCCAGCAGTCCGGCCCGGCGCAGCCGCAGGGCGCCGCCGTACCCACTCCCATGGCCTCCGGTGTCGGCGGCGGGCAGCCCTCCTGGGCGCAGCAGGTGCACCGGCTGGCCGGGGACGAGGACGGGCCCGTGGCGCCCTGGAAGCCGCCGGTGGAGGACGTGTTCCAGGCGGCGGCCCGGCGGCAGTCGGAGGCGCGGCCCGCGGGGCTCGGCAAGCGGCTCGTCGCGCGGCTCCTCGACACCGTCGTGCTCGGCGCGGTCACCGCCGCGGCCGCCGTACCCCTGGGCACCAGGGCGATCGACCACGTCAACGAGAAGATCGACGCGGCCAAGCTCTCCGGCCGGGCCGAGACGGTCTGGCTGCTGGACGGCACCACGGTCGTCTACCTGGGCATCGTCCTCGCCGTGCTCCTCCTCTTCGGTGTCCTCTACGAGGCGCTGCCCACCGCCAGGTGGGGCCGCACCCTCGGCAAGAAGCTCTGCGGTCTGGAGGTCCGGGGCATCGAGAGCCACGAGCCGCCCGCCTTCGGCGCGGCCCTGCGCCGCTGGCTGGTGTACAGCGTCCCGGGGCTGCTGGGCATCGGCGTCGTCGGTGTCGCCTGGTGCCTCTTCGACCGGCCCTGGCGCCAGTGCTGGCACGACAAGGCAGCACATACGTTCGTAGCGGCATAGGGGCATACGTCGTCCGGGGTACTTGATTCCGTACCTCGGACGGCCGCTCGCCGGATGCGGAGCCGGGCGGTTCGCGGTCGACTCGGGCCATGAGCACCGAACCGCCTCCGGGCTCCGGCCAGCAGCCGCCGGAAGACGACCCGTTCAGGAAGCAGCCCCCTCCTGGCCAGGGATCGGGCTCACCGTACGGCCACCCGCCGTACGGCGGCGACCAGCCTCCGCAGCCCCCTCCGTACGGCGGCGGTGGTGGTGACCCCTACGGCGGCGGTTCCTACCCCACCGACCCCCTCGCCGGCATGCCCCCGCTCGCCGACAGCGGCCGGCGCACGCTCGCCCGGATCATCGACCTGATCCTCGTCGGCATCGTCGTCTGGCTGGTCACCTGGGCCTTCGGCGTGCACGAGTACGACGTCGGCTCCAACGGCGCGTCGTACGCCAAGTCGCTCGGGCAGTCGCTCGTCGCGGCCGTGCTCTACATCGGCTACGACACCGTGATGACGGCCAAGGCGGGGCAGACGCTGGGCAAGAAGTGGCTGGGCCTGCGCGTGGCCAACCTCGACAACGGGTCGACGCCGTCCGTGCAGACCAACCTGATCCGCGCGGCGGTGCTGTGGATCCCGTTCGCGTTCTGCTGCGCCTGCATCTGGACGGCGATCTGCGGCGGTTGGAGCTTCTTCGACAAGCCGTACAAGCAGGGGCTGCACGACAAGGCGGCCAAGACCGTGGTGGTCAGCACGCGATGACGTGACCGCGTGACCGGGGCAACTCCCGGGGCGCACACAGCGATCGGCGGGTCCGTGGTCAACGGGCCCGCCGATTCGCGTGGTTGAGCCTGGGCTTGTGCTTGGTCTAGGGAGTGCTCCGCTCCCGTACCGGCTCCGCGGACGACATGGCGGCGGCGGAGACGGTCTCCCGCCGTACGGGCACCGGCACCCGCTGCTGCTGCGGAACGGCCGGAGCCGTGGTCTGGGTGGCGGTCCGGGCTGCTGCGGCGCGGGTCCTCGGCTGCGGCACCGTCAGGGAGACGAGCAGCCCGAGGGCGAGCGCCGCGCATGCGATGACCGCGATCCCCAGACCCGAGTTCGTCTGTGACAGCAGCAGCATGGCGAGCGTCGAGAAGATCACGGTGAACGAACCGTAGGCGAGCTGTGCGGCGGTCGGACGAGGCATGGCAATCGAGTCCTCGTTAGGCGATGGAGGGGAGGCTGTGAAAGGGGGGTGCGACAAGGATGTCGGCCTGGTTTTCCGCCGGTTCCTGGCGTTCCGCCAAGCGACTCTATTCGCCTGCATGCCCGAGTGGAACGTGCAGTAAGCATGACCTAACACACAGCTCCGGTGCATGGGGGGCGCACGGAGTCATACCGTCCACCAAGTGGACGGATGCACGCGCCTGTTGAGCGATACACGAGTCGGCCGTGCGTGTCCGCAAAGCGGACCCCGGCTTCGTATAGTGCACTTGTCCTGTTCAAGTCAAGGTCTGTCTTTTCCCGTAAACCTCTAGTCAAATAACGTCACTTGACTATCACGCGTTCACCGCGCGCGGACCTTCCATGACTCCAGGACCCCCCCTTCCGCGCGGTCGAGTGTGCGCAGGGGAGGACCTCAAGTGACCAGCAGACCCTGGACGTTCAGAGCGGCCGCGGTGGGCGTCGCCCTCGCGGCGGCCACCGCCACGTTCTCGACGTTCGCCGTGGCGGAGGCCGGTACCACGGCCAACTCCGCCAGTGTGGACCGGCACGACCCGGCACCGGTCGCACAGAAGGAGCACGACCTCGACGGCCCGCTGAGCAAGACGCAGGACGCGCAGCGCCAAGAGGCCCTGAACCAGGTCATATCCGGCAAGGCCTCGGTCAAGGACCGCAACGGCTCGCAGGTCGTCCAGCTCAAGAGCAAGGGTGGCAAGAGCAAGTACGTCGAGCTGGGCCGCGAGAAGACCGACAAGATCTTCACGATCCTGGTCGAGTTCGGCGACCAGGTCGACAGCCGCTACGGCGGCACCGTCGGCCCGCTGCACAACCAGATAGCCGCGCCCGACAGGGCGAAGGACAACTCCACGGCCTGGCAGGCGGATTACAACCAGGCGCACTTCCAGGACCTGTACTTCGGCACCGGCAAGAACACCGAGTCGCTCAAGAAGTACTACGAGAAGCAGTCCTCGGGCCGCTACTCGGTCGAGGGCGAGGTCACCGACTGGGTCAAGGTCCCCTACAACGAGGCCCGTTACGGCTCCAACGACGCATCGACCGGCGCCTGGTACGCGGTCCAGGACGGCGTCAACGCCTGGGTCGCCCAGCGCGAGGCCGCCGGCGACACGGCCGCCGAGATCAAGACGGAGCTGGCCCAGTTCGACCAGTGGGACCGCTACGACTACGACGGCGACGGCAACTTCAACGAGCCCGACGGCTACATCGACCACTTCCAGATCGTGCACGCCGGTGAGGACGAGTCCGCCGGCGGCGGCGC
Source organism: Streptomyces colwelliae (assembly GCF_048158785.1). NCBI lineage: Bacteria > Bacillati > Actinomycetota > Actinomycetes > Kitasatosporales > Streptomycetaceae > Streptomyces > Streptomyces colwelliae. The sequence goes on from NZ_JBLTJC010000548.1 coordinate 3,317, forward strand.
GCAGGGCGAGGACGCGATCTGGGCCCACCGCTGGTACGCCTTCGGCACCGACGCCGGTGCCACCGGCCCGGACACCAACCTGCTCGGCGGCACCCAGATCGGTGACACCGGCATCTGGGTCGGCGACTACACCATCCAGCCGGAGAACGGCGGACTCGGCGTCTACGCCCACGAGTACGGCCACGACCTCGGCCTCCCCGACGAGTACGACACCGCGGGCGGCGAGAACTCCACCGGCTTCTGGACGCTGATGTCGTCCGGCTCCTGGCTCGGCACCGGCAAGGAGGCCATCGGCGACCTCCCCGGCGACATGAACGCCTGGGACAAGCTCCAACTGGGCTGGCTGGACTACGACATCGCCAAGGCCGGCACCAAGTCCAAGCACACGCTGGGCGTCGCGGAGTACAACACCAAGAACCCGCAGGCGCTGGTGGTGCAGTTGCCCGAGAAGGAGGTCACCACCGAGGTGGTCACCCCGGCGCAGGGTGCCACGCAGTGGTGGAGCGGCAGCGGCAACAGCCTGAGCAACACCCTTTCCCGGACAGTGGACTTGACCGGGAAGTCGGCCGCCGCCCTCACGCTGGACGGCTACTACGACATCGAGGCCGACTACGACTACCTCTACACCGAGGTGTCGAAGGACGGCGGCACGACCTGGACCGCGATCGACGGCAAGCTGGCCGACGGCTCCGCCATCCCGCGTGACGGCAGCGGCAACCCCGCGCTCACCGGCACGGCGGCCGCGTACCAGAAGCTGACGTACCCGCTGGACGCCTACGCGGGCCAGAAGATCGACGTCCGCTTCCGCTACCAGACGGACAGCGGGGTGGCGCAGAAGGGCTTCGCGGCCGACGAGATCGCGGTGACCGCCGACGGCGCGACCCTGTTCTCCGACAACGCCGAGTCCGCCGACGCCGCCTGGACGGCGAAGGGCTTCTCGCGCATCGGCGCGTCCTTCACGGACGACTACGCGCAGTACTACATCGCCGAGAACCGTCAATACGTGTCGTACGACAAGGTGTTGAAGGTCGGCCCGTACAACTTCGGCTTCTCGACGACCCGTCCGGACTGGGTGGAGCACTACGCCTACCAGAACGGCCTGTTGATCTGGAAGTGGGACACCTCGCAGGCGGACGACAACACCAGCGAGCACGCCGGTGAGGGTCTGATCCTGCCGATCGACTCCCACCCGACGCAGCTGAAGTGGACCGACGGCACGCTGATGCGCAACCGCATCCAGGCCTACGACTCCCCGTTCAGCCTGTACCGGACGGACTCGGTCACGCTGCACAAGGCCGACGTCGCCACCAAGATCAAGTCGCAGCCCGGCGTCCCCGTCTTCGACGACGGCAAGTCGACCTACTACGACACGTCGAACCCGACGGCCGGTGTCAAGATCACTGACACCAACACCCGGATCAAGATCGTCAAGGAGCCGCTCGACGGCTCGACGGTGAGCGTTCAGGTCGGCCCTTCGGCGAAGTAGTCGGTAAAAGCGCAGGTCAGAAACGTATCGGCGGTGACCCCCTGGCGGGTCGCCGCCGATCCGTGTTTAGGTGCGTCCTGTGCTTGGCTTATTGACACCGACCTCGATACCGACCCGCCAGGGGGTGTGACCGCATTGTCCGCAGGAGGTTTCTGCAGGCTGCCGACCGGCAGCGTGGTGGTGGCGTTGAACCTGCCCAGACCCGCCGCCCAGGGTGACGGCTGCGTCCGCGTTCTCGTCCACGCCCGCAACCGCGCCCGGGCCCTGACCAGGCTCCGCAACCTCGGTATGCGGGCCGTCTACCTGCGCGGCAACGCGGAACCGCCGACCCCGGACGAGATCACCGCGGTCCTGCACCATCCCGATGGCCTGATATGGCGTACGGCACCGGCGCCTGACAACGCTGTCGTGATCCCGGGGCCGGAGCGGGCACAGGAGCTGTGGCATCCGATCCGGGCGCTGCTACGGAGGCCTGCGGCCTCGGCGTAGCGCTCCGCGGGAGGGGCGGTGTTCTGTCTGCGGGCCGGTGGGGGCTGGCCGCGCCGTTCCCCGCGCCCCTTTGGGGCGCGCGGTTGTTGCGACGCCTGGCTACCGCCCCGAGCGGCCCGCACGCCCCGTAGGGGCTGCCTTTAAGG
>NZ_JBLTJC010000549.1:0-5435 GCF_048158785.1 Streptomyces colwelliae
GCCGAGCGGTTGGCGCGGGAGCTGGTGGGCGCCTCGGCCACGTCTTTGTCGGACGGCGACACGAAGCTCTGGACCTGTCCACGATCCACTCGACAGCGTCGTTCTTCGTCTCCCGTGTCGACACGTGCGGGTCGAGGTCGAGGGCTTCGCGGATCTGCTGCGGGGCGTAGGTGGTGCCGCCGAAGTCGTTGCAGGCCACGATGAAGGGGGTGCCGTGGTGTTCGAGGCGGTCGATGGCGTACCAGGAGTCGTCGATGCGGCGGGTGTCGACGAGGACGACCGCGCCGAGCGTCCCGGAGAACAGGCGGTCCCAGAGGAACCAGAACCTCTCCTGGCCGGGGGCGCCGAACAGGTACAGCACATTGCGGGCGTCGAGCGTGATGCGGCCGAAGTCGAAGGCGACGGTGGTCGCGGACTTGCCGCGCACCTCGCTGATGTCGTCGACGGCCTCGCCGGCCTTCGTCATCGTCTCCTCGGTGTTGAGGGGACGTATCTCGCTGACCGAGCGGACCAGCGTGGTCTTGCCGACGCCGAAGCCGCCGACGACCACGATCTTCAGGCCGTTGTCGGCGGAGGCACCCAAGGGGGTGCGCGCGTCAGAGGTTGCGGAGTCCAACGAGCACCTGTTCCAGGACGTCGGGATCGAGATCGGCCTTGCGCGGATGGCGGGCGCTGACCCGGCCGGCCGCGAGAAGGTCGGAGAGGAGGATCTTGGTGATGCTCACCGGGAGTCTCAGTTCGGCCGCCAACTCGACGACGGCCGTGGGGTGTTCGGTGATCCGCAGGATCGCCGCGTGCTCCGACTGCATCCCGGTCGCCGGATCGCACTCGGCGACCACGAGGGTCACCAGGTCGAACGGGCTGTCCGGTCCGGAACGGGCGCGGCCTCCGGTGAGCGTGTAGAGGCGGTCGGGTGAGTCGTCCCTGCCGGGGCGGCTCATCACGTACGCGGTTCCGCGCGCAGGTGCTCGCCGAGCTGTTCGACCAGCTCGCTCATGTTGTGCCCGATCAGACCCGCGTCCGCGTCCTCGGTGGTGACGAGGGCCAGGTGGGCGCCCTCGCCCGCCTCGACGATGAACAGCACACCGCCGTAGAACTCCGTCATCGCGGAGCGCACACCCCCGCTGCCGTCCCCGAACTCCACCGACGCGCCGTGCGACAGCGACTGGATCCCGGCGGCGATCGCGGCGAGCTGGTCGGCCTGGTCGACGGAGAGTTCGGGCGTCCGGCACAGCTTCAGGCCGTCCCGGGACAGCACGAGCGCGTGCCGGGCGCCCGGGGTGCGCTCCAGGAGGCCCTCGATGAGCCAGGTGAGCTTCTCGTCGGCGGTCGTCGTGCCGGTCATGAGGTGGGGTTGCCTTCCGGGTGCGGGTGGGAGGGGGTGGCGATGAGGGGCTCGGGTGATGCGGCCGAGTCATCGAGTGATGCGGCCGATTCAGGTGATGCGGGGCGCTCCGTGTACGCGTACGGGTCCGTGTACGCGTCGATGCCGGTGTCCGTGTCGGGGTCCGGCACGGGCGTGCCCCCGGTCAGGGGCTCCCGGTCGGTCGCCGCGTCGCGTACGGCCTGACGGAAGCTGTTGAAGCGGACGGCCCGCGCGAGGGTGTCGTCGGCCGAGGGCGCGGGGTGCGGCTCGGGGGCGGGGGACTCCGCACGCGCGCGTGCTCGTTCGGCCTCCGCGAGGGCCTGCCCGCGGCGCCGCTTGGGCAGGCCCTCGGGCAGGGTGTTCGGTACGTCCGTCACCGCGTCGGCCAGGGCGCCGCGGTCCGGCGACTCGTGCGTGGGCACCGGGTCCGGGTCCAGGTCGGCGAGGGTGCGCCCGGCGGAGTAGGACACCCGCGGCGGATCTACGGCGACCCATTCCGGCGCTGTTTCCGGCTCGGGCTTCGGCAGTGCGGCCGGGGGCTCGGGCAGCGCGAGGGACTCCTGCGGCACCGGCGCGTCCTGGGGCACCAGGATGTCCTGCGGTACGAGCATCAGGACGCCCGTGCCGCCCCGCGCGGAGGGCCGGTACGACACCTTCAGGCCGTACTTGCGGGCCAGTCGGCCGACCACCGCGAGGCCGAGCCGGGTGCCGGTGAGGCCGCCCAGTTCGGTGGAGTCGCCGGAGACGGCGCGCTCGGCGCGGCGCAGCTGGATGTCGCCCATGACCAGGCCGCTGTCCTCCACCGAGAGGATGACCCCGGCGGGCACTTCTTCTACGTAGACGTGCACCTCGGCGCTCGGCGGCGAGAAGTTCGCGGCGTTGTCGAGGAGTTCGGCGAGCGCGTGCATCACGCCCTCGGCTGCGTGCCCGGCGACGGCGGTGTCGCTCGCGGAGTGCACGCGCACGCGTTGATAGCCGCTGATGCGGCCCATCGCGCCGCGCAGGATCGACTCCATGGCGATGGGACGGGCCCAACGGCGGCCGGAGCGGGCGCCCGTGAGCACGGCGACGGAGTCGGCGAGACGGCCCGCCTGCGCGGTGCGGTGGTCGAGGTGGAGCAGGTCGGCGAGGACGTCCTCGTCCGAGTGCCGCTCCTCCATGGCACGCAGGTCGGCGAGCATGCCGGTGGCCAACGCCTGCATACGGCCCGCCGCGTTGGCGGTCGCGGAGAGCGCGGCGGCGCGCTCGTGGGAGTCCCGGCGGGCCTTCTCGGCCAGCTGCTTGTTCTCGGCGGTGAGGCGGGCGCGCTCCAGCTCGCTCTCCTCCGTGAGGCGGCCGCGCTCCTCCGCGAAGGAGGTGGTGAGCCGCATGCGCTCCTGGGAGAAGTCGGAGGTCAACCGGGCGCGTTCCTGCGAGAGTTCGGCGGTCAGCCGGGCCCGCTCGTGCGTCAGCTCCTCGGTCAGCTGCACGCGCTCCCGGTCGAAGTCCGTGCTCAGCCGGGCCCGTTCCTGCAACAGCCGCCCCGCGTCCAGGGTGACGGCCTCCAGACGGCGGCGGGTGATCCGGGCCGTCTGGTACGCGTGCGCGGCGAGCGCGACGGCCGCGCACAGCAGCAGCGCGGCGGCACCGGCACCGCAGGCGACCGCGAGGCGCTTCGCGTCGGGGGTCACATAGACCGCGCCGGCGACCGCGAGCCCGGCCAGCACGGCGGTGAACACAGGGGCGGGGGCGATGGTGCGGAAGGTGGGGCGTTCGCCGGGAAGTATGGGGGCGGTCATGAAGGGGGTCCTCGGTCGGGTCCTCGGGCGTCTTTGGTCGTGGTCCTCAGTCGTCCTCGGTCGTGTCCTCGGGGGGTGCTCGTCGGGTTCCTGGGCGAGAAGCGACACCGGGTGCTCAACTGACGGTCACTATATGAGAGTTAGTGATCGAACTGGGGAGGTTCTGGATGCGTTTACAGAATCGGTTCAGTCCGGACCCGGAGTTTCCCTGAACGGGAATCGGTCACTGTCAGTGGCCGGGTGCATGCTGGGGGCATGGCGGATCTTCAGGCGGAGCTGCGCGGGACCGTCCGGGGCGAGGTGGGTTTCGACGTCACGTCCCGGGCGCTGATGACGATGGACGCGTCCAACTACCGACGCGTCCCCCTGGGCGTCGTCGCGCCCCGTGACGCCGACGACGTGGCGGCGACGCTCGCGGCCTGCCGGGCGCACGGGGTGCCGGTGGTGGCACGCGGCGGCGGCACGTCGATCGCCGGCCAGGCGACCGGCACGGGCGTGGTCCTCGACTTCACCCGCCACATGAACGGCCTGGTGTCCCTGGACCCCGTCTCCCGCACGGCGGTCGTCCAGCCCGGCCTGGTCCTCGACCGCCTCCAACAGGCCGCCGCCCCCCACGGGTTGCGCTTCGGCCCCGACCCCTCGACCCACAGCCGCTGCACCCTCGGCGGCATGATCGGCAACAACTCCTGCGGCTCCCACTCGGTCGCCTGGGGCACGACGGCGGACAGCGTGAGCGAGCTGTCCGTGCTCACCGCGAGGGGGGACTCCCTGCGCCTCGGCCGCGACTGGGCGGGCGCCCCGGAGGGCCTGCGCCCGCTCGTGGACGCCGAGTTGGCCCGCCTGCGCACCGGCTTCCCGGACCTCCCCCGCCGTATCTCGGGCTACGCCCTGGACGCCCTCCTCCCCGAGAGGGGCGCGGACGTCGCCCGCTCCTTCTGCGGCAGCGAGGGCACGCTGGGCATCCTCACGGAAGCGGTCGTACGACTCGTCGAGGCACCCCGCGCGCGTGCCCTCGCGGTGCTCGCCTACGCCGACGAGAGCGCGGCGGCGGAGGCGGCGGCGGGCCTGCTGGTCCACGGGCCGCTCACCGTCGAGGGCATGGCGGCCGACCTGGTCCGCTCCACGGCCGACCTCCCCCGGGGCGGCGCCTGGCTGTTCGTCGAGACCGGCGGCGACACGGAGGCGGAGGCACGCGCACGTGCCGAGACCATCGTCCGCGCGGCCGACGTCCTCGACTCCCTGGTGGTGACCGACCCTGCGGGCCAACGGGCCCTGTGGCGCATCCGCGAGGACGCGAGCGGTACGGCGACGAGGATGCCGGACGGTGCGGAGGCCTGGCCGGGCTGGGAGGACTGCGCGGTACCACCGGCCCAACTGGGCTCGTATCTCAGGGACTTCAGGGAATTGCTGGCCGCGCACGGCCTACGGGGCACGCCGTACGGCCACTTCGGGGACGGCTGCATCCACGTCCGCATCGACTTCGACCTGCTGACGGAGGCGGGGGTGGCCCGCTTCCGCCGGTTCTCCGAGGAACTGGCCGAGTTGGTGACCGCGCACGGCGGCTCGCTCTCCGGCGAACACGGGGACGGACAGGCACGCGCGGAACTCCTCCCGAAGATGTACGGCGCCGAGATGGTGACCCTCTTCGAGCGAGCGAAAGCGGTATGGGACCCGGACGACCTTCTCAACCCCGGGATGCTGGTGAGGCCGGCCCCGCTCGACTCGAACCTCCGCTTCTCGGTCCTGCCCCGCGAACCGGTGGACGTGGTGTTCGGCTACCCGTCCGACGACGGCGACTTCTCGGCGGCGGTACGGCGGTGCGTGGGAGTGGCCAAGTGCCGTACGACGGAGGTGAGCGGTTCCTCGGTGATGTGCCCGTCGTTCCGCGCGACGGGGGAGGAGGCGCACTCCACACGCGGGCGTGCCCGACTGCTCCACGAGATGCTCGCGGGCGAACTGGTCACCGACGGCTGGCGGTCGACCGAGGTCCGTGACGCGCTGGACCTGTGCCTGTCCTGCAAGGGCTGCCGCACGGACTGCCCGGTCGGGGTCGACATGGCCACGTACAAGGCGGAGTTCCTGCACCACCACTACGAGGGCCGGCGCAGGCCCGCGGCCCACTACGCGATGGGCTGGCTGCCGCGCTGGCTACGGCTGGTGGAGCGCACGCGTACGGCCTGGCTGGTCAATTCCCTTGCTGCTGTAGGGCCGTTGGCGGCGCTGGCGAAGCGGCTGGGCGGGATCGCGGAGGAGCGGAGGATTCCCCGGGTGGCGGGGGTGACGTTCATGCG
>NZ_JBLTJC010000550.1:0-5367 GCF_048158785.1 Streptomyces colwelliae
TCGCGGTCCTCGACCGGATACGTCACGTACAGGACGGGCGGAACCCATCGCATGTGCGGCCCGAGGCTGGCCAGCAGTCCGTCGGGGCCGCCGTGCAGCAACCGCGAGCCCGACCCCAACTGCCCTTCCTCCGAGCCGCGTTGCGCCCCGATAGCCGGAGTGCGACGGCCTGCCCCGGACAGAGAACCGGAGCCGGACATGGAACCGGCGCCGGAACCGGACCTGGCGGCCGACGCGAACGTGGACGTGCCCCCGCCGATCACCCGCCCCCCGCCCCGCGCATCCATGGCGTGGTCCTCCAGCCGCCGGAGAAGCTCGTCCGTCCGGGCCGTCGCCTGCTCCCGGTCGTAGGCCAGCAGCAGCCGGCAGTCCTGGCCGTGTCCGGGGCGCAGGTGCGGCAGCCAGCCGAGCCAGGACCACTCGGCGGTGCGCTCGGCCACCGTACGCGCGCGGTCCGTGCTGATCAGCACGATCTCCAGGGCGTCGGGGGAGTGCAGCGCCGCGAGCTGCGCCACCACCGCGCGGGCCAGCCCCGAGAGCCGCGCGCGCGGACCGGCCAGGCCCAGCGCGCCGACCTCACGGAGCCCGGAGGTCACCGGCACCGCCGGCAGCAGCGCCGAGCCGTCCGGTGTCGCCCGGTCCGCCGTGCCGAGCCGCACCGTGAGCGCCTCGGGGTGACCCGGCGCGCGCTCCCACAGGCGGGGGCCCGGGCCCAGGGCGGTGAGCAGCAGGGCCGCCGGGTCGGGCCAGGTGTCCGGTTGCTGGAGGACGACGGGCGGGGTCGGCACGCTCTCGTCGGCGCCCTCTTCGTCGTACGAGCCGCCGTACGCCGACTCGGTGTCCTCGGCCGTCGACTCGCCGCGGCCGCCCGTCAGGCGGCGCGCCCACTTGCCGATGCCGCCGCGCCTGCGCACCCCCTGGGGGATGTCGGTGCCCCGGAGAGGGGTGCCCTTGCGTCCGCCGAGGTCGCCGGAGTCGTCGTACGGAGGGATGCGCGAGGTCGTCGTGGGCGCGGAGAACACGTCCTCGGCGCCCTCGGTCTCCTCGGCGCCGAGAGCCTCGCCGAACACGCCGAAGCGGCCCGCGTGGGTGTCGCCGCCGTCGTGGGCGGCGCGGTGCTCGATGCTCGGGGCGCCTGCCTGGCCGGGCACCACGAGGGGTTCGCTGTGCGCGGCGGCCGGGGTGCCGGGGGACACGCGCACGTGGCCCTCGCCGTCGGGGGCCGTCTCGGTGCGCGCTCCCGGGCCGCCGGACGGGGTCAGCCGCAGGGCGGACTCGCCGATGCGGAGCAGCGCGCCCGGGGCGAAGCGCACCGGGCGGGTGCCCACGCGCGTGCCCGCCAGGGTCGTGCCGTTCGTCGAGTCCAGGTCGGCCACCGAGACGCGGCCCGAGGGGTCGACCGTCACCGCGCAGTGCAGCCGGGAGACGTCCGGGTCGTCCAGCGGGACGTCGGCGTCGGCGGAGCGGCCGATGTTGATCCGGCCGCCATGGAGGAGGTGCACCCCGCCCGCGTCCGGGCCCGCGACCACATGGAGCTGGGTCGGGGCGTCGTCCAGCTCGGGGTGCGCCTCGGGCTCGGCGGGGGCGCCCAGGGACACCACCGCGCCGTCCGTCAGCGGCGGCTCGCCGAGCGTGCAGCGCTGGGTGTCGAGGCGCTCCACGCCCGCGTACAGCACGATCGGGCCGCCGGACTCGCGGCTCCGCTCGGACTGCGACGCGGCCGCGTCGGCGGAGACCGCCGAGGCCAGCGCGGACGCCACCGCGGCCAGGGCCGTGCCGGCGGGCGCGGTGACCAGCACATCGCAACTCGCGGAGCGGCCCCGCGGCTGCGCGGGCGGCCCCAGCGGGTCTACGACGGTCAGCCGGATCTGCATCGCCGTCAGCGGTCCCTTCTGCCCCGGCACGGAATATTCCCCCACCCCGCGCGAGCACATCGGCCAGTACTGCACGCATCCTCGCACCTGCCACTGACAACTCGCCCGGGGCCCGGCACCAAGTGATCTTGATTGGTCAGCTCTGTCCCCAAAAGTGCCTGACCAGTGCCGCACCGGTGATCGAGTGAGACCGGTCATGTCCGGCTTCGGCGATCATTGGGGCAACCGGGAGACCGGGGTGAGCGTCTTTCCTTCGAACATGTACGGCGATGCTTACGTAGGTAGCCGCAAGAGGGGCGGCACTACAGTGGACCGGAACACAGGCAAGCAGCAGGGAGCGCAGACGTGCGGCCGGTAGGCAGCAAGTACCTCCTGGAGGAGCCACTCGGACGCGGCGCCACGGGCACCGTCTGGCGGGCCCGCCAGCGTGAGACCGCGGGCGCCGAGGCAGCCGTCCAGGGCCAGCCCGGCGAGACCGTCGCGATCAAGGTCCTCAAGGAAGAACTCGCGAACGATCCCGACATCGTGATGCGGTTCCTGCGCGAGCGGTCGGTGCTGCTGCGCCTGACCCACCCGAACATCGTGCGGGTCCGCGACCTCGTCGTGGAGGGCGATCTCCTGGCGCTCGTCATGGACCTCGTCGAGGGCCCCGACCTGCACCACTACCTCCGCGAGAACGGCCCCTTCAGCCCCGTCGGCGCCGCGCTGCTCACCGCGCAGATCGCCGACGCGCTGGCCGCCAGCCACGCCGACGGCGTCGTCCACCGCGACCTGAAGCCGGCGAACGTCCTGCTCAAGCAGGGCGGCGGCCAGATGTACCCGCTGCTCACCGACTTCGGCATCGCCCGCCTCGCCGACTCCCCGGGCCTGACCCGCACGCAGGAATTCGTCGGCACGCCCGCGTACATCGCGCCGGAGTCCGCCGAGGGCCGCCCGCAGACCTCCGCCGTGGACATCTACGGCGCCGGCATCCTGCTGTACGAGCTGGTCACCGGTCACCCACCGTTCTCCGGCGGCTCGGCCCTCGAAGTCCTCCACCAGCACCTCAGCGCCGAACCGCGCCGCCCCTCGACGGTCCCCGACCCCCTGTGGACGGTCATCGAGCGCTGCCTGCGCAAGAACCCGGACGAGCGGCCCAGCGCCGAGAACCTCGCCCGCGGCCTGCGCGTCGTCGCCGAGGGCGTCGGCGTGCACGCGAACTCCGCGCAGATCGCCGCCGCCGAGAGCGTCGGCAGGCTGCTGGCCCCCGACCCGGATCCGGCCGCGGTACCGACCGTGCCCGGCGCCGCGGACCCGACGCAGGTTCTGTCGCACCAGGCCGGCGCCTACGACCCGAACGCGGCGACCAGCGTCCTCCCGCACACCGGTGGCCCGGTGGGCGCCGCCGACCCGACCACCGTGATGCCGAACCGCGGTGCGGCCGACCCGACCACGGTCATGCCGCAGAACCAGCCCGGACAGTACGGCCAGCAGAATCAGCAGAACCAGCAGAACCCGTCAGGCGGCGGCCCCGAGCAGCCGCACCCCTGGCAGAACCAGCTGCGCGCCGCCCGCGACCGCAACGAACAGACCCAGTACCAGCCCTATCTCGACCCGGGCGAGGACCCGCTGCGCCGCCGCCCCCAGCGCCAGGTCTCCCGCGCGCAGCAGCCGCAGCAGCAACCCCGCCAGGCCGCCCAGCAGCGCCCGCAGCAGCGCCCCTCGCAGCGCCAGCAACCGCAGCAGCAGGGCGGCTACGGCCAGCCGCAGCAGCACCAGCCGCAGCAGTACGCCCCGCCGAGCCGCCAGCAGCCCCAGCGGCCGCCGGAGCCGGCCCGCGAGCCCCGCCAGTCGCGGCAGCGCGGCGCCAACCCGATGAAGATTCCCGGACTCGGCTGCCTGAAGGGCTGCCTGTTCACGATCGTCCTGCTGTTCGTCGCCGGCTGGCTGGTGTGGGAACTGACCCCGCTTCAGGACTGGATCGGCACGGGCAGGAGCTACTGGCGGGAGATCAGCCACGTCGCCGGACAGGTGAGCGGCTGGGTCAAGGATCTGAGTTCCGCGACCGGCAACTGACTCTCCACGCGGCCGGCAACTGACCCCCGAAACGCCCTAGTCGGACGCTGGGTTGGGGATTTGTCGACACCCAGTGGGTGATTTCCGCCTCGGCGGTGAAGGTTGGCTCATCTGACGCGTAGTTTTAGCGACACACGCGTCTGGTAGGAGCAGCCTTGGCACGGAAGATCGGCAGCCGGTACACCGCCAACCAGATCCTGGGGCGGGGCAGTGCCGGCACGGTGTGGCTGGGCGAGGGACCCGAGGGGCCCGTCGCCGTCAAGCTGCTGCGCGAGGACCTCGCGTCCGACCAGGAACTCGTCGGCCGCTTCGTGCAGGAGCGCACGGCCCTGCTCGGCCTGGAGCACCCGAACATCGTGTCCGTACGGGACCTGGTCGTCGACGGCAACGACCTCGCCCTCGTCATGGACCTGGTCAGGGGCACGGATCTGCGCACCCGCCTCGACCGCGAACGCCGGCTCTCCCCCGAGGCGGCGGTCGCGATCGTCGCCGACATCGCGGACGGACTCGCCGCGGCCCACGCGGCCGGCGTCGTCCACCGGGACGTCAAACCGGAGAACGTCCTCCTCGACATGCAGGGCCCGCTCGGCCCCGGCGGCGCGCACCCCGCCCTGCTGACGGACTTCGGGGTCGCCAAACTCATCGACTCCCCGCGCCGCACCCGCGCCACGAAGATCATCGGTACGCCCGACTACCTCGCCCCCGAGATCGTCGAGGGCCTGCCCCCGCGCGCGGCCGTCGACATCTACGCCCTGGCGACCGTCCTGTACGAACTCCTCGCCGGTTTCACCCCGTTCGGCGGCGGCCACCCCGGCGCGGTCCTACGACGGCACGTCACCGAGACCGTCGTACCGCTGCCCGGGATCCCCGACGAACTGTGGCAGCTGATGGTCCAGTGCCTGGCGAAGGCCCCGGCCTCCCGCCTGCGCGCCTCCGAACTCGCCGCCCGACTGCGCGAACAACTGCCCCTGCTGGCCGGCATGCCCCCACTGGACGTGGACGAGCCGGACACCGAGGAGGAGGAAGCGGAGCAGGAGGAGACCCCGGAGGCCACGCCCGCGCGCAGCGAGCGGGTACGACGGGGCGCCGTACCGCTGGTGCCCGGCGCCAAGCCCGCGGACTCCAACCGGGACACCCATACGTCGATGCGGGTCCCGGCGCCGGACGAACTCGCGGGCGGACCACGCGGCACGGCCCGCGCTCCGCGCCCGGCGGGTGCCCCGCGCCCCGGGTCGGCCCGGCACCGGGCGGCGACGCGGCGGCGTCGGCTGACGCTGGCGGCGGCGGGCGTGGTGCTGGTCGCGGCGGTCGGGGTCGGTACGTGGGCGGCGACGTCGGGCGACTCCGGCACGGACTCCCCGGACACGAAGAACTCGGCACCGGCTTCGCCGTAAGGGTTCGTCTCGCCCCCGCCGCCCCTACCCGTCCCATCCCTGGG
>NZ_JBLTJC010000551.1:0-5365 GCF_048158785.1 Streptomyces colwelliae
CTCCCCCGACACCGCCCCGCACCCCCAGGACGGCCCCTGGCACCAGGTCCGCCTGCTGCTGCGCCTGCACCGCTACGCCGGCGAGGTCCTGCACGGAGACGGCGCTCCGACGGACGTACGCCTGCTGACGGCCGGCCAGGCCCTCAATCTGCACCGGGACGCCTCGGAGGCCGCCGCGGCCGCCGCGTCGGCGGCCCGCACACCGCGCATCGCCCCGGCGACCGCGTACGCGCTCGGGGTGCTCCACGCCGACCAGCGCCACGAGGTGGAGGCGGCCCGCTTCGCCTTCCAGCAGTCGTGGCAGAAGCAGGCGGTGGGCACCCCCTGACACCCCGGCAAAGCCGCGCACCACCCCGCGCAGAGGAGACGGTGAACGACCAGTGACTTCCTCCACGAACGACACCATCGTCCAGGCGGCCGGCTGCGTCCTGTGGCGCCGCCCGTCCGCCGGACACCTCGAACTGGCGCTGGTCCACCGGCCCAAGTGGGCCGACTGGTCGTGGCCCAAGGGCAAGCTCAAACGGGGTGAGACCTTCGAGGAGGCGGCCCGCCGCGAGGTGCTGGAGGAGACCGGCCACACGTGCCGGCTGGGGGCGCGGCTCCCGTCGGCCCGGTACCTCGACCATCACGGGCGGCCCAAGGAGGTCCGCTACTGGGCGGCGGAGTCGACCGGCGGGGCCTTCGCGCCCAACGACGAGGTCGACGTGGTGCGCTGGGTCACGCCGGACGAGGCCCACGAGCGGCTCAGCTACGAGCGGGACCGGGACCTGATCTCCCTCGTCCTCATCGCCATCGGCACCGACGAGGACGGGCGCGAGCCGTGAGGGGCCGGCGCGGCACTCCCCGTCGGCCGCCCAAAACCGCCTCACCCGGCCGGGGGACCGCACCCTCGTGGACGCGCTCCAGACGCCGCCACACCTGGCATAGTCCGGAATCAGCCCGTGTCCTCGACGTGAGCGTTCCGTGACCTAACCGCACCGCCCACAGGGGTTCACCCTCCGTTCACTTATGCCCATAGGCGCCTTCACCTGTTCTGCCTAATTTCGGCCTTACGCGATGCGAGCCGCGACCTGGGGGTCGCCACCCGCGTCACCCCGTCTTCGCACGCCGCCGTAATTCAGGACGGCGGCTCTCGGAAGGAACTCTTTCAAGTGAAGCTTCAGCGCATGAACCGGCGGGCCCTCACCCTCGGTGCTCTCGCCGTCTCCGGCGCCCTGGCCCTCACGGCGTGCGGCTCGGACGACAACGGCGGCTCGACGAGCAGCAACAGCTCCTCGTCGACCAACGCCAGCTCGATCAAGTGCGACAACGCCAAGGGTCAGCTGCTCGCCGACGGCTCGTCCGCGCAGAAGAACGCGATCGACGCGTGGGTCAAGGCGTTCAGCCAGGCCTGTGGCGTCCAGATCAACTACAAGGGCGGCGGCTCCGGCGCCGGTGTCACCTCCTTCAACCAGGGTCAGCTGGCCTTCGCCGGTTCCGACTCCGCGCTGAAGCCCGAAGAGGTCACCGCCTCCAAGCAGGTCTGCTCCGGCGGCCAGGGCATCGACCTCCCGATGGTCGGCGGCCCGATCGCGCTCGGCTACAACGTCCCGGGTGTCGACAACCTGGTCCTGGACGCCCCGACGCTCGCGAAGATCTTCGACAGCAAGATCACCAAGTGGAACGACGCGGCGATCAAGAAGCTGAACCCGTCCGCGACGCTGCCCGACCTCAAGATCCAGGCGTTCCACCGCTCGGACGAGTCCGGCACCACGGACAACTTCACCAAGTACCTGATCGCCACCACCGCGGCCAACTGGAAGTACTCCGGCGGCAAGGCCTGGCAGGCCAAGGGCGGCCAGTCCGCGGCCGGCTCGGCGGGCGTCGCCCAGCAGGTCAAGGCGACCTCGGGTGCCATCGGCTACTTCGAGCTCTCCTACGTCGGTGACGGCGTGAAGGCCGTCAGCATCGACACCGGCGCCTCCGCCCCGGTCGCCCCGAGCACCGACAGCGCCACCAAGGACATCGCCGACGCCAAGGTCGTCGGCACCGGTTCGGACCTGTCGCTCCAGCTGAACTACAACACCAAGGCCGAGGGCGCGTACCCGATCACCCTGGTCACCTACGAGATCGTCTGCGACAAGGGCAACAAGGCCTCCACGCTGCCCGCGACGAAGGCGTTCCTCACCTACATCGCCAGCGAGGACGGCCAGAAGGTGCTCAGCACCATCGACTACGCGCCGATCCCCGACGCGATCATCACGAAGGTCCGCGCCACCATCGCGGGCCTGAGCTAATCCGAGTGTGCGGCCGGGTCCCCACCGGGACCCGGCCGCACCGTCCGGTGCACCGCCGCCACGGACCGCACACAGCACGTGTGGACCCGCAGACCGGAGAATCCTGATGGACATATCGACCAAGAACCCCACAGAGGCACCGCCTCCCACCCCCGAGCCCTCCGCCGCCGCGCAGAAGCGCACCGCACGCGGCGCCACCCGACCCGGTGACCGGATCTTCCTCGGTCTCTCCCGCGGGTCGGGCATCCTGCTGTTGGCGATCATGGCCGCGATCGCGGTCTTCCTCACCTATCGCGCCTCCCTCGCGATCAGCAAGGACCACGCGAACTTCCTCACCACCTTCGAGTGGAACACCAACCTGCTGCCGCCGAAGTTCGGCATCGCCGTCCTGGCGTTCGGCACCGTGGTGTCCTCGATCATCGCCATGGTCATCGCGGTCCCGGTCGCGGTCGCCATCGCCCTGTTCACCACGCACTACGCCCCGCGCAAGCTCCGCGGCCCGGTCTCCTACGTGATCGACCTGCTGGCCGCCGTACCGTCCATCGTGTACGGCCTGTGGGGCGCCCTGATCCTCGTACCGCACATGGTCGGGCTCTTCGGGTGGCTGAACGACTACTTCGGCTGGACCGGGATCTTCTCCTGGGACCAGGGAGCCCCCCGCTCGATGCTCACCGTCGGCATCCTGCTGGCGATCATGATCCTGCCGATCATCACCAACGTGAGCCGCGAGGTCTTCCGCCAGGCCCCGCAGATGATCGAAGAGGCCGCCCTCGCCCTCGGCGCCACGCGCTGGGAGGTCATCCGCATGGCGGTGATCCCCTTCGGCCGCTCCGGAGTGATCTCCGCCTCGATGCTCGGCCTCGGCCGCGCGCTCGGCGAGACGATGGCCGTCGCCACCGTGCTCTCCCCGGACTTCCTGATCCACGGCAGCCTGCTCAACCCGGGCGGCGGAACCTTCGCCCAGAACATCGCCAGCAAGTTCAGCGAGGCGTCGCAGGACGGCCGGGACGCGCTCATCGCCTCCGGTCTGGTCCTGTTCGTCATCACCTTGCTGGTCAACGGCGCGGCCCGGCTCATCATCGCCCGCCGCTCGGAGTACTCGGGGGCCAACGCATGAGCCACGCAGCCGTAGCGGAAAAGCCCGCGAGCACCCTCCAGGGCGCCACCCTCCCCAAGTGGTCGCCGTACGCGATCGCCGGCGGGTCCATCGTCCTGGCCGTCCTCATCGGACTGGCCGGCAGCCTCGACAGCAAGATCCAGTGGGGCCTGATCGCGGCGATCCTCTTCGTCATCGGTACGTACGTCATCGCCTCCCGTGTCGAAGGCGGCCGCCAGGCCAAGGACCGGGTCGCGACCAGCCTGGTCTGGGTCGCGTTCGTCCTCGCCGTGATCCCGCTCGTCTCCCTCCTGTGGACGACGATCTCGCGCGGCGTGAAGGTCCTGAACGTCTACTTCCTGACCCACTCGATGGGTGTGGTCGCCGACTCCGAGCCCGGCGGCGGTATCTACCACGCCATCATCGGCAGCCTGGAGCAGGTCGGCCTCGCCACCCTGATCGGCGCCCCGATCGGTGTGCTCACCGCGATCTACCTGGTCGAGTACGGACAGGGCGCGCTGTCGAAGGCGGTCACGTTCTTCGTCGACGTCATGACGGGCATCCCGTCGATCGTCGCGGGTCTGTTCATCCTGTCCCTGATGCTCATGTGGGACATGGAGCCCTTCGGCTTCGCCGGTTCGCTGGCCCTGGCCATCCTGATGATGCCGGTCGTGGTCCGCTCCACCGAGGAGATGCTGAAGCTCGTACCGAACGAGCTGCGCGAGGCATCGCTCGCCCTCGGCATCCCGAAGTGGCGCACGATCCTCAAGGTCGTCCTCCCGACCGCGATCGGCGGCATCACCACCGGCATCATGCTGTCGGTGGCGCGCATCGCCGGTGAGACCGCGCCCGTCCTGCTGCTGGTGTTCGGCAACCCGTTCATCAACAACGACCCGTTCCACGGGGCGCAGGCGTCGCTGCCGCTGTACATCTACCAGCAGTTCGCGCAGAGCGCGGGCGCGGGCGCGGCCTACGACCGTGCCTGGGCGGCCTCGCTCACCCTGATCGCCTTCGTGATGATCCTCAACCTGGTGGCCCGCGGCATCGCCCGCTGGAAGGCCCCCAAGACCGGTCGCTGACCGCGACCCCCTCAGCGACCGTTCTGAATCTCTGGAAGTGAAGCAGTCATGTCCAAGCGAATCGACGTAAGCGGGCTCACCGCCTTCTACGGCTCCCACAAGGCAATCGAAGACATCTCGATGACGGTCGAGCCGCGCTCGGTGACGGCGTTCATCGGCCCCTCCGGCTGCGGCAAGTCAACGTTCCTGCGCACGCTCAACCGTATGCACGAGGTCACGTCCGGCGGCCGGGTCGAGGGCAAGGTGCTCTTGGACGACGAGGACCTCTACGGCCACGGCATCGACCCGGTGTCGGTGCGCCGCGAGATCGGCATGGTCTTCCAGCGCCCGAACCCGTTCCCCACGATGTCGATCTTCGACAACGTGGCGGCGGGCCTGCGCCTGAACGGCAGCTACAAGAAGAGCGAGCTGTCGGACGTGGTGGAGAAGTCCCTGAAGGGCGCGAACCTCTGGAACGAGGTCAAGGACCGCCTGAACAAGCCCGGTTCGGGCCTCTCCGGCGGCCAGCAGCAGCGCCTGTGCATCGCGCGGGCGATCGCGGTGGAGCCGAAGGTCCTGCTGATGGACGAGCCCTGCTCGGCCCTGGACCCCATCTCCACGCTCGCGATCGAGGACCTGATCGGCGAGCTGAAGGAACGCTTCACGATCGTCATCGTGACGCACAACATGCAGCAGGCGGCGCGCGTCTCGGACCGTACGGCCTTCTTCAACCTCGCGGCGGTCGGCCAGCCCGGCAGGCTCATCGAGATAGACGACACGGAACGCATCTTCTCCAACCCGTCGGTCCAGGCCACCGAGGACTACATCTCGGGCCGCTTCGGCTAGACCCCGCCCCCAAGAACCCCTCGCGGTGCTGCATGGCGGTGCCACCGCGAGGCCGAAAAGGGCCCGCCCCTGGCTCCCGGGGGCGGGCC
>NZ_JBLTJC010000552.1:0-5308 GCF_048158785.1 Streptomyces colwelliae
AAGTCGGAGTTGCTAGTAATCGCAGATCAGCATTGCTGCGGTGAATACGTTCCCGGGCCTTGTACACACCGCCCGTCACGTCACGAAAGTCGGTAACACCCGAAGCCGGTGGCCCAACCCCCTTGTGTCCTCACCAGACCTGGCGCTCACCGAAGCCTGCACCGCACACGAAGAAGCCCCTCAGGTCTGAGACCTGAGGGGCTTCTGTCTGTGCGCGAGGGGGGAGTTGAACCCCCACGCCCTTTCGGGCACTGGAACCTGAATCCAGCGCGTCTGCCTATTCCGCCACCCGCGCATTGGGTGTGTCCTCGGGCCCTTCCCGCAAGGGGCTGGCGCCTTCCGACATGCAGAAGATTAGCACGGTGCACGGGGTGGATTCACATCCCTTTCCCCTGAGCAGGCCCCTCCGCTTCCCCCGGGCAGGGCCCCTCCGCGAGAGGCCCCCATCACCCCTCATCGGCTCTCACCTGCCCTCCTCACGCACTCCTCACCCACTCCTCCCGCGACCCCGGACCCACCCGGCGGACACCTGCCGAACACGCACCGAACACCCCCACCACCCCCCTACGTATCAACGTGGACCGGTTCACGTATCAACCTCGTACCGGTAACCGCCATCTCCCCAGGAGGCGGCCAAGGTCCACAGTCAGGTGCGGGACACTTGTCTGCGGCCCCCTCTACGATCCTGGGCAGGAGTACTGACAGGAGTAGTGGCAGAAGGAGTTCGACCGGGCCGACAAGGGGGAACCAGCCGATTTACCGGCGCGTGGATACGATCAGTAAGCAGTACCAAGGCAGTCAGCACGACAATCACCACGACAGCCGGCACGGCGGTCGGTACGACAGCCAGTGCGGCAACGACGGAGGAGGTGCCCCATGGGAGTCCTGAAGAAGTTCGAGCAACGCCTCGAAGGTCTGGTCAACGGCACCTTCGCCAAGGTGTTCAAGTCCGAGGTCCAGCCCGTCGAGATCGCCGGCGCGCTCCAGCGGGAGTGCGACAACAACGCGACGATCTGGAACCGCGACCGGACCGTCGTACCCAACGACTTCATCGTGGAGCTGAGCACGCCGGACTTCGAGCGGCTCAGCCCCTACTCCGGCCAGCTCGGCGACGAGCTCGCCGGCATGGTGCGCGACTACGCCAAGCAGCAGCGCTACACCTTCATGGGACCCATCAAGGTCCACCTGGAGAAGGCGGACGACCTCGACACCGGTCTGTACCGGGTGCGCAGCCGTACGCTCGCCTCCTCCACCAACCAGCAGGCTCCCGGCACCCCCGCTCCGGCGGCACCGCCGGCGGCAGGACGGCCCGGCGGCTACGGCTATCCGGCCGCCGCCGCGCCCGCGAGCGCCCCGCCGCCCATGCCGGCCGCACCGCCGCCCGGCGGCCGCGGCTCGGCGCCGTACCTCCAGCCCGCGCCCGCCGCCCCGGCGGCCGGCGTGCGGATGCGGTACTGGGTGGAGATCAACGGCGCCCGCCATCAGATCTCCCGCGCGACGTTGGTGATGGGCCGCAGCACCGAAGCCGACGTGCGGATCGACGACCCCGGCGTATCCCGCCGGCACTGTGAGATCCGGACCGGAACGCCCTCAGTGATCCAGGATCTCGGGTCCACCAACGGCATCGTGGTGGACGGGCAGCACACCACCCGCGCTACGCTCCGCGACGGCTCGCGGATCGTCGTGGGCAGCACCACCATCATTTACCGGCAAGCCGAAGGGTGAAGCGGGGGCAATGTCAGAGCTGACCCTCACGGTCATGCGGCTGGGTTTCCTGGCCGTACTGTGGCTGTTCGTGATCGTGGCCGTGCAGGTCATCCGCAGCGACCTGTTCGGAACGCGTGTCACTCAGCGCGGCTCGCGACGGGACGCGGGACGGCCGCAGCAGCAGGCCGCCCGGCAGGCGGCGCCTCCGCAACAGCGCCAGCAGCAGCCGGGCGGGGGCGGCCGGCAGCGCCGTAACGCCCCCACCAAACTCGTCGTCAGTGAGGGAATCCTCACCGGCACCACCGTCGCGCTCCAGGGCCAGACCATCACCCTGGGCCGGGCGCACGATTCGACGATCGTGCTGGACGACGACTACGCATCCAGCCGCCATGCCAGGATCTACCCGGACCGCGACGGCCAGTGGATCGTCGAGGACCTCGGATCCACGAACGGCACGTACCTGGACCGGTCCCGGCTGACGACCCCCACACCGATTCCGCTGGGCGCGCCGATCCGCATCGGCAAGACCGTCATCGAGCTGCGGAAGTAGTACAGACAATGAGCGAGCGGAGCGAGCACGCAGCGGCGGACCGCCTGGCGGACCCCGGCGCGCTCCCGACCGGAGGGTGGGCACCGTGCGGATGTACCCGGAGCCGACGGGCGAGGTGCGCATGAGTCTGTCACTGCGCTTCGCCGCCGGATCGCACAAAGGCATGATCCGCGAGGGCAACGAGGACTCCGGCTACGCCGGTCCACGCCTCCTCGCGATCGCCGACGGGATGGGCGGCCAGGCCGCCGGTGAGGTCGCCTCCTCCGAGGTGATCTCGACCATCGTCTCGCTCGACGACGACGTGCCGGGCTCCGACATCCTCACCTCGCTCGGCACCGCCGTGCAGCGGGCCAACGACCAGTTGCGGATGATGGTCGAGGAGGATCCCCAGCTGGAGGGCATGGGCACCACGCTCACCGCCCTGCTGTGGACCGGGCAACGCCTCGGCCTCGTCCATGTCGGGGACTCCCGCGCCTACTTGCTGCGCGACGGCGTGCTGACCCAGATCACCCAGGACCACACCTGGGTGCAGCGGCTGGTCGACGAGGGCCGGATCACCGAGGAAGAGGCCACCACCCACCCGCAGCGCGCGCTCCTCATGCGCGCGCTCGGCAGTGGCGACCACGTCGAGCCGGACCTGTCGATCCGTGAGGTCCGCGCCGGCGACCGGTACCTGATCTGTTCCGACGGGCTGTCAGGAGTCGTCTCCCACCAGACGATGGAGGACACCCTCGCCAGCTACCAGGGCCCCCAGGAGACCGTGCAGGAGCTGATCCAGCTCGCCCTGCGCGGCGGCGGCCCCGACAACATCACGGTGATCATCGCCGACGTCCTCGACCTCGACACCGGCGACACCCTCGCCGCGCAGCTGTCGGACACCCCGGTCATCGTCGGCGCGGTCGCCGAGAACCAGCTCCACCACAACGACAACGGCATCATGCAGACCCCGGCCGGCCGCGCCTCCGGGCTCGGCCGCCAGGTGCCCGGACAGAACGGCGGGGGCGGCGAGTTCGGCCCGCCCGGCTCCGGCGACACCACCGGTTACGTCCCCGAGGGCAGCTTCGGGGACTACTCCGACGACGACTTCGTGAAGCCCTCCAAGGGCCGTAAATGGTTCAAGAGATCCTTCTACAGCGTGCTCGCGCTCGCGGTCATCGGCGGCGGCCTGTACGGCGGCTGGCGCTGGACGCAGACGCAGTACTTCGTCGGCGCCAACGGCGAACACGTCGCGCTGTACCGGGGCATCAGCCAGGACCTCGCCTGGGTCTCGCTGTCGAAGGTGGAGAAGGACCACCCCGACATCGAACTCAAGTACCTGCCGCCCTACCAGCAGAAGCAGGTCAAGGCGACGATCGCCGAGGGCGGTCTCCAGGACGCCCAGAAGAAGATCGCCGACCTCGCCGTGCAGGCCTCCGCGTGCAAGAAGGAGTCCGAGCGCGAGAGTGCCGCGAGCAAGCCCAGCGGCACCACGGGAACCACCAGCACCTCGCTCACGTCCAAGGCCACGCCGAAGCCGACTCCTTCGGCCTCGACTTCGACGTCCCCGTCCCCGACCCCGTCTGCGACTCCCAGCACCGGTCCCAGCCTTTCGGAGGAAGAGCAGCAGGTCGTCTCGCAGTGCAGCAAGTAATAGGCAAGCCGTGAGAGGCCCCGTCACACGATGAGCAGTTCTACCAACACGCCGTCGCACCACACGTCCACGATCGGCTCCATCGGCGCACCGAGCCGGCGCAACACCGAGCTGGCGCTCCTGGTGTTCGCGGTCGTCATCCCGGTGTTCGCCTACGCCAACGTGGGCCTGGCCATCAACGACCAGGTGCCGTCCGGGCTGCTGAGTTACGGCCTGGGCCTCGGTCTGCTGGCCGGCGTCGCGCACCTGGCCGTACGCAAGTTCGCGCCGTACGCGGACCCGCTGCTGCTGCCGCTGGCGACGCTGCTGAACGGCATGGGACTCGTCATCATCTGGCGGCTCGACCAGTCGAAGCTGCTGCAGTCCATCAACCAGGCGGGCAACGCGGCACCACGGCAGTTGCTGTACACCGCGATGGGCATCGGACTGTTCGCCGTCGTCCTGATCTTCCTCAAGGACCACCGCGCCCTACAGCGCTACACCTACATCTCGATGGTCGGCGCGCTCGTCCTGCTGCTGCTGCCGCTCGTGCCGGGCCTCGGCGCCAACATCTACGGCGCGAAGATCTGGATCTCGGTCGGCGGATTCTCCATCCAGCCCGGTGAGTTCGCGAAGATCGTCCTCGCGATCTTCTTCGCCGGCTACCTGATGGTGAAACGCGACGCGCTCGCCCTGGCCAGCCGCCGCTTCATGGGCCTGTACCTGCCGCGCGGCCGCGACCTCGGCCCGATCCTGGTCGTCTGGTTCATCTCGATCCTGATCCTGGTCTTCGAGACCGACCTCGGAACGTCGCTGCTGTTCTTCGGAATGTTCATCATCATGCTGTACGTCGCCACCGAGCGGACCAGCTGGATCGTCTTCGGTCTGCTGATGTCCGCGGCGGGCGCGGTCGGCGTGGCCACCTTCGAACCGCACGTCCAGCAGCGCGTCCAGGCCTGGCTCAACCCGATGAAGGAGTACACGCTCAGCAAGACCGTCGCCGGCCACTCCGCCCAGTCGATGGAGGCCCTGTGGGCCTTCGGCTCCGGCGGCACCCTCGGCACCGGTCTCGGCCAGGGCCACTCCGACCTCATCCGGTTCGCCGCCAACTCCGACTTCATCCTCGCCACCTTCGGCGAGGAACTGGGCCTCGCCGGCATCATGGCGATCCTGCTCCTGTACGGCCTGATCGTGGAGCGCGGCGTACGCACCGCCCTCGCCGCCCGCGACCCGTTCGGCAAGCTCCTCGCCGTCGGCCTCTCCGGCGGCATGGCCCTCCAGGTCTTCGTCGTCGCGGGCGGCGTGATGGGCCTGATCCCGCTGACCGGTATGACGATGCCCTTCGTGGCGTACGGCGGTTCCTCCGTCATCGCCAACTGGGCCCTCATCGGCATCCTGATCCGCATCAGCGACACCGCCCGCCGCCCGCGACGACGAAGACC